>NZ_JBFBBA010000016.1:0-79487 GCF_040682455.1 Streptomyces sp. NPDC051183 | reverse complement strand
CACCCGCTCGTCCAGTTCGACTGCGACACCCACCCCTCACGCCGCTGGAACATCACCAACGGGAACGGCAGCTCCTTCCAGATCGTGAACGTCCAGACCGGCAAGTGCGCCACCGTCGCCGGAGGCAGCACCACCGCCAACAACCACCCGCTCGTCCAGTTCGACTGCGACACCCACCCCTCACGCCGCTGGAACATCACCAACGGGAACGGCAGCTCCTTCCAGATCGTGAACGTCCAAACCGGGAAGTGCGCCACCGTCGCCGGAGGCAGCACCACCGCCAACAACCACCCGCTCGTCCAGTTCGACTGCGACACCCACCCCTCACGCCGCTGGTTCCTGCGGCTCGCGAACTGACCGTCCGGCCGGCCCGGAACGACCGAGCGCCCTCCCCGACGGGAGGGCGCTCAGCGCGACGCGGCGTTGCAGGTGTTGCAGGTGTTGCAGGTGTTGCGGGACGTCAGTTGTGGCTGTGCAGGACCTCGTTCAGGCCACCCCAGGCCGCCTTGTACGGGCGGGCCTCGACGGCGCCGGTGACCGAGTTGCGGCGGAAGAGGATGTTGCTGGCGCCCGAGAGCTCCAGGGCCTTGACGATCTGGCCGTCCGGGAGGGTGACGCGGGTGCCCGCGGTCACGTAGAGGCCGGCCTCCACGACGCACTCGTCGCCCAGCGCGATGCCGACGCCGGCCTCGGCGCCGATCAGGGTGCGCGCGCCGATCGAGATGATCTGCTTGCCGCCGCCCGAGAGGGTGCCCATGGTGGACGCGCCGCCGCCGATGTCGGAGCCGTCGCCGACCACGACGCCCGCCGAGATGCGGCCCTCGACCATGGAGGTGCCGAGGGTGCCGGCGTTGAAGTTGACGAAGCCCTCGTGCATGACGGTGGTGCCCTCGGCGAGGTGCGCACCCAGGCGGACGCGGTCCGCGTCGGCGATGCGGACGCCCTTGGGGGCGACGTAGTCCGTCATCCTCGGGAACTTGTCGATCGAGGTGACCTGGAGGTGCAGGCCCTCGGCGCGCGCGTTGAGGCGTACGGTCTCCACCTGGTCGACCGCGACGGGGCCGAGCGAGGTCCAGGCGACGTTGGTCAGCAGGCCGAAGACGCCGTCCAGGTTCTGGCCGTGCGGCTTGACCAGGCGGTGGCTGAGCAGGTGCAGGCGCAGGTACGCGTCGTGCGCGTCCAGCGGCTTGTCCTCCAGCGAGGCGATGACGGTGCGGACGGCTACGACCTCGACCCCGCGGACCGCGTCCGAGCGGATGGCCTTGGCCGCGGCGGCGCCCAGCAGCTCCACGGCCTTCTCGGCGGTGAGGCGCTCGGTGCCGGCCGGGCCGGCGTCGGCGACCAGCTCGGGGGCGGGGAACCAGGTGTCGAGGACGGTGCCGTCGGCGGTGATGGTGGCAAGTCCGGCGGCGACGGCGCCGGTGGTACGCGTAGCAGTCATATCCGAAACCTAACCGGCGACGGCCTGCGGTTGCGAACCGGTCTCATGTGCCGGTCGCGCGCGTCGCCGCACCCCCCGCGCACCCATGACCAGCACCGTCCCCCCGGCGGCCGCGCCGAGTGCCGCGCACAGCGGCCACAGCAGGCCCGGCGCGGTGTCGTACAGGGCTCCGCCGAGGGGGGCGGCGAGGACGACACCGCTGACGGAGACGCCCGCGTACAGGCTCTGGAACCGGCCGATGGCGTGCTCGGGCGACTCGTCCGCGACGTAGGCGGTGGCGGTGGTCTTGTAGAGGATCTCGCCGAGGGTGAGCAGCACCATCATGGCCGCGGCGGTCACGGCACCCACCCCGAGCATCAGCATCGCGTAGCCGCCGCCCACCAGGACCAGCCCGGTGCCGATGATGTGCAAGGGGGAACGCCGGCGCAGCGCGAGGGCGGCGGGGATCTCCAGGAGCATGATCACACCGCCGTTGATCGCGATGAGCAGTCCGTAGGCGCGGGTGTCCAGACCGTGGTCGGCGAGGAGGACGGGGAAGGTCGTGTAGTGCTGCCGGTAGACGACGTCGATGACGACGATCGCGCCGAGCAGGACGAGTACGGCGGGCCGCGCGCGCAGCTCCGGCCACAGCCTTCCGCGGCCCAGACCCCCGTCCGGGGCCGCGGAAGGAGCGGTGGCCGCCGTGGCCGGGACGACCCGGGCGATCCAGAGGGCGAAGAAGAGGGTGCCGAGGCCGTCCGCGACGAAGAGCCAGTCGTACGAGAGCCCGGTCGCGACGAAGGCCCCGATCGGTGCGCCCACCGCGAAACCGGCGTTGGACAGGAAGCGGGTGACGGCGAAGGCCTGGCGCCGGGAGCCTTCCGGCACGGTGACCGCGACCAGCGCCGAGTTGGCGGCGCGGACCACCCCGGAGGCGTACTGGGCGAGCGGCAGGACGAGGGCCAGCAGGCCGGTGGACACCGCCGGCAGGACGACGAGGGCGGCTCCGCCGAGCGCGGAGGCGGTGACCAGGACCCGGCGGTGCCCGAAGCGGTCGCCGTACCAGCCGCCGGTGAAGTTCCCGGCGACCAGTCCGACGCCGCCGATCCCGACGATCAGGCCCGCCTGGGCTGCGCCGAGCCCGCGCGGGCCGGTCAGGTAGAGGAAGACGAAGACGAACGTGAAGCTGACGACGGCGTTGACGAAGATCCCCGCAGCCAGCAGCCACACGACCCTCGGTACGTCCTTGAACCCCTGCAGCACACCCGTGCCCCCCGCATCCGTCATGAGTTAGTTCCTTTTGGGAACGGACTATGTCAGCATGACAGCCTTGGGTCAACGGACAAAGGAGTTCCCATGGCCCAGCGCACGCATCTCGGCGACGCGGACTGCTCCATCGCGCAGGCCCTCGACGTCGTGGGCGACTGGTGGACGCTGCTGGTCGTGCGCGACGCCGCACGCGGCCTGAACCGCTTCGACGAGCTCCAGCGCGAGCTCGGGGTGTCCCGCAAGGTGCTGGCCGAGCGGCTGAAGATGCTGGTCGAGGCCGGGGTGCTGACGCGCGAGCCGTACCAGGAGCGCCCGGTGCGGCACGAGTACAAGCTGACCCCGCGAGGGCGGGGGCTGCTGCCCGTCCTGGTGGCCCTCCAGGACTGGGGCGACACCTGGGTCCTGGGAGAGGGAGAGATGACGGCAACGACGGAGGAAGCCTCGCGGGAGGCGGTACGGGTGCACGCGCTGCGCGGCACACGGCTGCCGGAGCTGCTCCTGCCGGACCGTTTCGGCGAGCTCCGCGACCCGGTGGCGGACACGCCGTTCACGGTCCTGTACTGCTTCCCGGGCGCGTACGCCCGGGCCGAGTCCTACCCGCCCGGCTGGGCCGGGATCCCCGGCGCCAAGGGCTGCACCTTCGAGTCGTGCACGTACCGGGACCAGCTCGCGGAGTTCACGGCGGCGGGGGCCACGGTGCACGGGGTCTCGACGCAGCGGCCGGACGAGCAGCGGGAGTTCGCGGAGCAGGAGCGGCTGCGGTTCCCGCTCCTGTCGGACGCGGAACTCGCCCTGACGGCGGCGCTGCGGCTGCCGACGTTCCGGGCGGCGGGCGTCAGCCGGCTCAAGCGGCTGACGCTGGTACTGGACCGGGACCGCACGGTCCGCGAGGTGCTGTACCCGATCCAGGACATCGAGGCGAGCGTCACCGCCGCCCTGGCGGCGGTACGGGCGGCGACCTAACCGGCCTGACCCGGACCGACCGGACCGACCGGACCGACCGGCCCGACCGGCCCGACCGGCCCGACCGGCCCCAGCACCCGCCGCAGCACCTCGCCCGCGTACGCCTCGTCGTACGCGGCGTCCGTCAGCAGGACCTGCAGGCTGATGCCGTCCATGACGGCGACGAGCGCGCGCGCCGTCAGCGGGTCGGTCCGCGGGGCCAGGGCCGCCGCCACGGCCTCGCACCACTCCGCCGCCACCGGCCGCAGCGCCGGCCGGCGCAGGGCCGCCAGGTAGAGCTCGTACTCCAGCTCGACCCGGCCCCGGTCTGCCGACAGGAGCTCGCCCAGCAGCCGCGCCAGCGCACCCGCGAGGTCCTCGCCCTCCCGCACGCAGAGGGCGGGGGCGAAGAAGCCCTCGTTCGCCTGCCGCAGCGCCGCGACCAGCAGGTCGTCCAGCGTCTTGAAGTGGTACGTCGTCGAACCCAGCGGAACATCCGCCTCCGCGGCCACGCTCCGATGGCTCAGCCCCGCGATGCCCTTCGTGCCCACCACGCGGATCGCCGCGTCGATGATCCGCTGCCGCCGCTCGGGGTCGTAGCGCCGCGCGCCGGCGGGCATCAGTGCGCCCCGCCCAGGTTAAGCAGCACCACGCCGCCGATCACCAGCGCGATGCCGACGATCTTCGCGGCGGTGGCGGCCTCGCCCATGAACACCATCCCGATGGCGGCGATGGCGGCCGTACCGACGCCCGCCCATATCGCGTACGCCGTACCGACCGACATCGACTTCAGGGTCTGCGCGAGCAGCGAGAAGGCGATCACGTACCCGACCACCGTGCCCAGCGAGGGCCACAGCTTGGTGAAGCTTTCGCTGTACTTCATGGCGGTGGTCCCGGCGACCTCGGCGGCAATGGCTGCGGCAAGCAGTACGTAAGGCATGTGTACGAGTGTACACATGCCTTACGTACACCCGTACACATACCGACGCGCGCCCCCGTGCAGCCACCCCCTAGCCCAGCGTGAACCAGGCGGCGCGGGCCTTCTTCCACTCGGGGTGCGTCAGGTCCTTGGCCTCGGTCCCGTCGCCGTACAGGTCCGCGGACCCGCTGTCCGTGACGAGCTGCACCCGCGCGCCCGCGGCCGACAGGTCGGGCACGTCCACGATGGCCTCCCAGCCGCGCGGGTCGGTCGTCGGCAGGTCGGCCCGCTTGACCGGGGCGTGGCCCGCGACGCCGTCCCACTGGTAGAGGGCGTACGGGTCGGAGTTGTCGTCCGCCGCCCAGGACCCGGCCAGGATCAGGTACTGGTCGGCCGCGTTCTTGCGGATGTCACGGATCGCGAGCCCGCCGAGGTCGAGCTCGATGCCCGCCCCGAAGGCCGCCCTGGCCCCGCTGGAGAGCACCTTGTCGAAGTTGGTCACCGGCACCACCAGCGCCTTGCCCCCCGGTACGGCCGGCGCGAGCGGGGCGCGGAAGCCCAGGTAGGCGGTGGTGGTCGAGCCGGGGGCGAACTCCAGCCCCTCCACGTTGAACCCGTCGATCTGCTTCGGCGCCTCACCGGCCGCCGTGCCCGCCGCGAAACCGTAGCGGTTGCCGTTCGCCACGTCCCAGGCCACCAGGTCGTCGCGGAGCTTCTTGTACGAGCGCCCGTACGCGAGCTGCGCGCCCGATCCGGAGCCGCTCAGCGTGGTGGTGAACACGGTGTTCCGGGGTGCCTTGTACTCGCCGTCCTTGTTGTTGCCGAGCGAGCCCGTCCAGTAGACGGTGTTGCCGATGCGGGTCGCCCCCTCGATGTCCACCTCCTTGCTGACCCCGAGCTGCGAGCTGAAGTCCCAGGTCCGCACCGGCGCGCCCGAGCGGGAACGGTCGTACAGGCGCAGCACGTTGGACTCGTCGTCGGCGACGATCGCGTAGCCGCCGCCCACGGCCACGGCGGCCGAGGAGTCCGAGGCGCCGGTGAGGTAGCGCGCGTCGGCCGGGTTCAGCACCGCGGCCGAAGCCGCGTACGACAGGGTCTTGGTGGCGCTCTTGCCGCCCAGCCCGGTCACCTTGACGGTGAGGCTGGTGTAGCCGCGGCCGCGCGCGGTGACGGCCAGCTGCCGCACCGCACCAGCCCCGGTGACGGTCACGTCGCCCGTACCGGCGACCGAGGCCCTGCTCGACGCGGTGGCGCTGACCGTCAGTGCGGACACGTCGGCTCCGCTCTGCCCCACGGTCACGTTCACCACCGGGTCCCCGACCGCCCCGACGGCGCCGGACAGGTAGGACGCGGACAGGGCGATGGTCGGCGTCCCGTAGGTCACCGCCTGCGCGGGCACGGCCGTGACCGTACCGGCGACGACCAGCGCCGCGATCCCTGCGATACCAAGCTGCTTCTTCATCGGTGTCCCCACGCGTCGAGCCGAGCGCGAACCACGCGTCACGCTGTGACGGCCGTCGAGAAGATTCGGCCACCGCGGCCAACTCCCGGTGCACGTCAATCGTCCGCCGGGCGAACTCGGGGCGCCTCCCGGAGCACCCGCTCCCGGAACGCGCGAAGGGCCCCCGGCAGTGCCGGGGGCCCTTCGGGGAGCGCGGTGGCTCAGACGTTGAAGCCGAGCGCGCGCAGCTGCTCGCGGCCGTCGTCCGTGATCTTGTCCGGGCCCCACGGGGGCATCCAGACCCAGTTGATGCGGAGCTCGTTGACGATGCCGTCCGTCGCCGACTTCGCCTGGTCCTCGATGACGTCCGTCAGCGGGCAGGCCGCCGACGTCAGCGTCATGTCGAGGGTGGCGATGTTCGCGTCGTCGATGTGGATGCCGTAGATCAGGCCCAGGTTGACGACGTCGATGCCCAGCTCGGGGTCGACCACGTCGTAGAGGGCCTCGCGGACCTCTTCCTCGGTGGCCGGCTTGATCGACGCCTCGGGCGTCGCGTTCTCGGTCATGCCGTCTTCCTCTCGGCGTCGCCCAGTGCCTGGGCGGTCGCGTCCTTCCACGCCATCCAGCTCAGCAGAGCACACTTCACCCGCGCGGGATACTTGGAGACACCGGCGAACGCGACCGCGTCCTCCAGCACCTCCTCCATCTCCTCGTCGGGCTCGATCTTGCCCTTGGACTGCATCAGCTCCAGGAACACGGCCTGGATCTTCTGAGCCTCGGCGAGCTCCTTGCCGACGAGCAGCTCGTTCAGTATGGACGCTCCGGCCTGGCTGATGGAGCAGCCCTGGCCTTCGTAGGAGACGTCGGTGAGCGTCTCGCCGTCATACTTCACGCGCAGCGTGATCTCGTCGCCACACGTCGGATTGACGTGGTGCACCTCGGCGTCGCCGTCGCGCAGGCCACGCCCTCGCGGGTGCTTGTAGTGGTCCAGGATCAGTTCCTGGTACATCGATTCCAGCTTCACTGCGCCTCGTCGCCCTCGTTATCCGAAGAAGTTCCGCACGTGCTCCAGCCCGTCGATCAGAGCGTCGACTTCGGCCGGAGAGGAGTACAGATAGAAAGACGCTCGCGTCGTCGCCGGAATTCCGTACCGCAGGCAGACCGGGCGGGCGCAGTGGTGTCCCACGCGGACCGCGATGCCCTGCTCGTCCAGTACCTGGCCGACGTCGTGCGGGTGGATGTCACCGAGCACGAAGGAGATCGCGGCGCCGCGGTCCTCGGCCGTGGTGGGGCCGATGATCCGCAGGTCCGGCACCTCGGAGAGGCGCTTGATCGCGTATTCGGTGATCGCGTGCTCGTGCGCGGCGATCTTGTCCATGCCGATCGCGGTCAGGTAGTCCACGGCCGCACCGAGGCCGACGGCCTGGGCGATCGGGGGCGTACCGGCCTCGAACTTGTGCGGCGCGGGGGCGTAGGTCGAGGCATGCATCGACACGGTCTCGATCATCTCGCCGCCGCCGAGGAACGGAGGCAGGTCCTCCAGAAGCTCCTGGCGGCCCCAGAGGACGCCGATGCCGGTCGGGCCGCACATCTTGTGGCCGGTGAAGGCCACGAAGTCGGCGCCGAGCGCCTGCACGTCCAGCGGCATGTGCGGAGCGGCCTGGGAGGCGTCGATCAGCACCAGCGCGCCGACGTCCTGGGCGCGCCGGACGATCGCGTCGACCGGGTTGACCGTGCCCATGATGTTGGAGACCAGGGTGAAGGAGACGATCTTCGTCTTCTCCGTGATGACCTCTTCGATGTTGGACAGGTCGAGCCGGCCGTCGTCGGTCAGGCCGAACCACTTCAGCTTCGCGCCGGTGCGCTGCGCGAGCAGCTGCCACGGCACGATGTTGGAGTGGTGCTCCATCTCCGTGATGGCGATCTCGGTCTCGCGGTCGACCCGGTAGGGCTCGTCCGCCCAGCCGAGCATGTTCGCGACCAGGTTGAGCGACTCCGAGGCGTTCTTGGTGAAGATCACCTCGTCGCGGCTCGGTGCGTTGATGAAGGCGGCGACCTTGTCGCGAGCACCCTCGTACAGCGCCGTGGCCTCCTCGGCGAGCACGTGCACGCCGCGGTGGACGTTGGCGTTGTGCTGCTCGTAGTACTCGTTCAGCGCGTCGAGCACCTGGCGCGGCTTCTGCGAAGTCGCCGCGTTGTCCAGGTAAACGATCTTCTTCCCGTCGTGGACCACACGATCCAGCAGGGGGAAGTCCTTGCGGATCGCCTCGATGTCGAGGAGGCCAGGCAGCTGTGTCACGCGGTTGCGCCACCCTTCACGTACTTGTCGTAGCCCTCGGCCTCCAGCTGGTCGGCGAGCTCGGCGCCACCGGACTCGGCGATGCGGCCGTTCGCGAACACGTGCACGAAGTCGGGCTTGATGTAGCGCAGGATGCGCGTGTAGTGGGTGATCAGCAGGGTGCCGACCTCACCGGTCTCGCGGACGCGGTTGACGCCCTCGGAGACGATGCGCAGGGCGTCGACGTCCAGGCCGGAGTCGGTCTCGTCGAGGATCGCGATCTTCGGCTTGAGGAGCTCCAGCTGGAGGATCTCGTGGCGCTTCTTCTCGCCGCCGGAGAAGCCCTCGTTGACGTTGCGCTCGGCGAAGGCCGGGTCCATCTGGAGCTGCTCCATGGCGGACTTGACCTCCTTCACCCAGGTACGCAGCTTCGGCGCCTCACCGCGGATGGCGGTGGCCGAGGTGCGCAGGAAGTTGGAGACCGAGACGCCGGGGACCTCGACCGGGTACTGCATGGCGAGGAAGACGCCGGCGCGGGCGCGCTCGTCGACGGACATCTCGAGGACGTCTTCGCCGTCGAGGGTCACGGTGCCACCGGTGATGGTGTACTTCGGGTGACCGGCGAGCGAGTACGCCAGGGTGGACTTGCCGGAGCCGTTCGGACCCATGATGGCGTGCGTCTCACCCTGCTTGACGGTGAGGTCGACGCCCTTGAGGATCTCGCGGGCACCGTTTTCCGCCTCGACGGAGACGTGCAGGTCGTGGATTTCAAGCGTTGCCATGGATACCTCAGGACTCCTGGGTGAGGGAGACGAGCACGTCGTCCCCTTCGATCTTTACGGGGTATACGGATACGGGGCGCGTCGCGGGCAGACTGGACGGCTTGCCGGTGCGCAGGTCGAAGGACGACCCGTGCAGCCAGCACTCGATCATGCAGTCCTCGACCTCGCCCTCCGAGAGCGAGACGTTCGCGTGCGAGCAGATGTCGTTGATCGCGAACACCTCGCCCTCGGTGGAGACGATGGACACCGGCGTGCCGTCGAGTTCCACCCGCTTGGGGGTGTTCTCCTCCAGCTCGCTCAGCGCACAGGCCTTGAGGTAAGTCATCAGACGGACGCCTCGAGCTCGACCTCGATCTTCGCGAGAAGGCGCTCCTCGATGTCCTGGACACCGATCTGCTGGACGAGCTCGGCGAAGAAGCCGCGCACGACCAGACGGCGGGCCTCGTCGGCCGGGATGCCGCGGGCCTGGAGGTAGAAGAGCTGCTCGTCGTCGAAGCGGCCGGTCGCCGAGGCGTGGCCGGCGCCGACGATCTCGCCGGTCTCGATCTCCAGGTTCGGCACCGAGTCGACCCGCGCACCGTCCGTGAGGACGAGGTTGCGGTTCATCTCGTAGGTGTCGGTGCCCTCGGCGGTCTTCTCGATCAGCACGTCGCCGATCCAGACGGCGTGGGCGTCCTGGCCCTGGAGCGCGCCCTTGTAGACCACGTGCGACTTGCAGTGCGGGGCGCTGTGGTCGACCAGGAGGCGGTGCTCCTGGTGCTGGCCGGCGTCGGTGAAGTACAGGCCGAGGAGCTCGGCCTCGCCGCCGGGGCCGGCGTAGGCGACCCGCGGGTGCAGGCGTACGACGTCGCCGCCGAAGGTGACCACGATCGACTTGAAGGTCGCGTCGCGGCCGACCAGCGCGTTGTGCTGGGAGCAGTGGACGGCGGTGTCGTCCCAGTCCTGCACGGACACGACGGTGAGCTTGGCGCCGTCGCCGACGAGGAAGTCGACGTTGGCGGCGCGCACGCCGTCACCGGTGTGGTCGATGACGATGACCGCCTCGGCGAAGGCCTGTACGTCGAAGACCGTGTGGCCGAAGGTGGTGCCGCCCTCGCCGTGCAGGGAGACGCGGACCGGCTCGGTCAGGACGGCCTCCTTGGGCACGGTCACGACCGTGGCCTTGGCGAAGGACGAGAACGCCTGTGCGGCGACCCGGTCCACCGGGGTGCCGGCCTTGCCGATGCGCGCGTCGCCGCGCTCGACGGACTCGATCGTCACGCCCTCGGGCGCGTCGATCTGGGCCTTCATGGTGCCGTTGGCGACCGCGGTGCCGTCGTGGAGACCACGCAGGCGCGCCAGCGGAGTGAAACGCCACTCCTCCTCGCGGCCGTGGGGCACGGGGAAGTCCGCCACGTCGAAGGACGGGGGGGCGCTCATCCGGGTGGCGACGGTGGACTCGGCGGCCACCGCGATCGCGCCGGCAGTGGTCGAACCCGCCGGAATGTTCTGAGCCTCAGCCATGGCTGTCTTCGTGCTCTCTTCCTACGTCAAAGAATGTCTGCGGAAATCGGGCGGTCGGGGTCAGCCGACCGAACCCTCCATCTGCAGCTCGATCAGCCGGTTCAGCTCCAGCGCGTACTCCATCGGCAGCTCACGCGCGATCGGCTCGACGAAGCCGCGCACGATCATCGCCATGGCCTCGAACTCCGTCAGACCGCGACTCATCAGGTAGAAGAGCTGGTCGTCGGAGACCTTGGAGACGGTCGCCTCGTGGCCCATGGACACGTCGTCCTCGCGGACGTCCACGTAGGGGTACGTGTCCGAGCGGGAGATGGTGTCGACCAGGAGCGCGTCGCACAGCACGTTGGACTTCGAGCCGTGGGCGCCCTCGCCGATCTCGACCAGGCCTCGGTACGAGGTGCGGCCGCCGCCCCGGGCCACCGACTTGGAGACGATGTTCGAGGAGGTGTTCGGCGCCATGTGGACCATCTTGGATCCGGCGTCCTGGTGCTGGCCCTCGCCCGCGAAGGCGATGGACAGGGTCTCGCCCTTGGCGTGCTCGCCCATCAGGTAGACGGCCGGGTACTTCATGGTGACCTTGGAACCGATGTTGCCGTCGATCCACTCCATGGTCGCGCCCTCGTACGCCACGGCGCGCTTGGTGACCAGGTTGTAGACGTTGTTCGACCAGTTCTGGATCGTCGTGTAGCGGCAGCGGCCGCCCTTCTTCACGATGATCTCGACCACGGCGCTGTGCAGCGAGTCCGAGGAGTAGATCGGGGCGGTGCAGCCCTCGACGTAGTGGACGTAGGCGTCCTCGTCGACGATGATCAGCGTCCGCTCGAACTGGCCCATGTTCTCCGTGTTGATGCGGAAGTAGGCCTGGAGCGGGATGTCGACCTTGACGCCCTTGGGCACGTAGATGAACGAGCCGCCCGACCACACGGCGGTGTTCAGGGACGCGAACTTGTTGTCGCCGACCGGGATGACCGTGCCGAAGTACTCCTGGAAGAGCTCCGGGTGCTCCTTGAGCGCGGTGTCCGTGTCGAGGAAGATCACGCCCTGCTCCTCCAGGTCCTCGCGGATCTGGTGGTAGACGACCTCGGACTCGTACTGGGCCGCGACACCGGCGACGAGGCGCTGCTTCTCCGCCTCCGGGATGCCGAGCTTGTCGTACGTGTTCTTGATGTCCTCGGGCAGGTCCTCCCAGGAAGCGGCCTGCTTCTCGGTGGAGCGCACGAAGTACTTGATGTTGTCGAAGTCGATGCCCGAGAGGTCGGAGCCCCAGTTCGGCATGGGCTTCTTGTCGAACAGCTTGAGACCCTTGAGGCGGAGCTTCAGCATCCACTCCGGCTCGGACTTCTTCGCCGAGATGTCGCGGACGACGTCCTCGGACAGACCCCGCTTGGCAGCCGCTCCGGCCGCGTCGGAGTCGGCCCAGCCGTATTCGTAGGTGCCCAGGCCATCGAGCTCAGGGTGAGCAGTCTCCGTGGTCATGCGGGGTTCCTCCCGGCCGTACTTGCAGATACTGATGTGTCGGTCTGTGTGGCGTTCGCGCTGCGCGGGATGAACGTCGTGCACACCCCGTCGCCGTGGGCGATCGTCGCGAGTCGCTGCACATGCGTCCCGAGCAGGCGGGAGAAGACCTCGGTCTCCGCCTCGCAGAGCTGCGGGAACTGCTCGGCGACATGTGCGACCGGGCAGTGGTGCTGGCAGAGCTGTTCACCGCTGTGCGGACCGGGAGCGCTCTTCGCCGTAGCAGCGTACCCGTCCGCGGTCAACGCCTTGGCAAGGGCCTCGGTGCGGTCCGCGGGGGCTGCTGCCTCCACGGCTTCCCGGTAGGTCTTCGCCTGCGTCTCCATCCGGGCCCTGGCGAAGGCGGCGACGGCCGCCTCCCCCTGCTCCCCGCCGCCGACGGACTGCGCGATCCAGCGCAGGGCGTCCGCGGCGAGCGTGTCGTAGGACTGGTCGAAGGCGTCGCGGCCGCAGTCGGTGAGCGCGAAGACCTTGGCGGGCCGGCCCCGGGTGCGCGCACCGTACACACGCTGCTCACGGGGTGCGACCACGTCGTCGGCGACGAGCGTGTCGAGGTGGCGGCGGACGGCGGCCTGGGTGAGGCCGAGGCGCTTCGCGAGGTCGGCGACGGTGGACGGACCGTGGTCCAGGATGGACCGCGCGACCCGGTTGCGGGTTGACCGCTCCCCGGTCGCGAGCTCCCCCTGGGGGGTCTCGATCTGCCGTTCGCCGTATTTCACAACGCCATTGTTGCGTAATTAGTCGAGCTCCGACAAGCCGTGATGGAGGCCACTCCTGGTGGCCTCCATCACTAAGGGTTACCTAATCTATCCACGGAGAGTTAAGCGGAAGTCGACTCTCCGCATTCTCTCCGGGCCCCGCCGGTGAACCAATAAACGGCTCCCACCAGCAATCCCCCGCCCACGACGTTCCCCGGCACGGTAAACATCAGATTTCGGAAAAGATCACTGAACCCGGCTGAGCCGTCCAGGATCGCGAGGCTGAAAAGAGCCATGTTCGCGACACAGTGTTCGAATCCCACGGCGACGAAAACGGCCACCGGCAGCCACAGCACGAAGATTTTCGCCGCGTCCCCGCGGGCCCTGCTGAACATCCAGATGGCCAGGCAGACGAGCATGTTGCAGAGCACCGCGCGCCAGAACAGCTGTCCCCCGCCGAGCGCGATCTTCCCGTGCACCATCTCGGTGAGCATGGCCCGCGCGGAGGGCGAGGAGGTCACCCCGGAGGCGTGCACCATCGCGGCGAAGCCGAATGCGCCGATCAGGTTGCCGGTCAGCGACAGCGCCCAGGACAGGACCAGGTCCCGCACCCCCGTCCGCCCCGACAGGGCGCCGACCAGCATCACCATCACGTTGCTCGTGAAGAGCTGGGCACCGGCGAACATCACGATGGTCAGCGCCACGGGGAAGACCGCGCCCTCCAGCAGCTTCACCGCCGGCGACCCCTTCGCCACGAAGGGCGATACCGCCACCAGCAGCAGCACCTCGCCGACCGCGATGTACGCACCCGCGAGCGCGGCCGACACCAGATAGCGCGGCGGATGCCCGAGGTCGTGGGCCTTGTGCTCGGCCTGCCCCGAGGTGGCTTCGACGTTCTGCGCGATGCTGTTCACCGTTCAACGCTAGGGTCGCGCGCCCGCCCGCAGCGGCACGAAAAGGTCATGAATGCTCGGGTCCCCGACCCCCCGGGGGCAGGACCTAAGACCCCTCTCCGGACACCCCGCCCGGCTCCGTAGACTCACCCTTCATGAGCAACGACCCCGCCGTGGAGATCCGCGGACTGGTGAAGCGGTACGGCCCCAAGACAGCGGTGGACGGCCTGGACCTCACCGTCCGCAGGGGCTCCGTCACCGCGGTCCTAGGTCCCAACGGCGCGGGCAAGACGACCACTGTGGAAACCTGCGAGGGCTACCGCCGCCCCGACGCCGGAACCGTCCGCGTCCTCGGCCTCGACCCCTTCGCGCAGGCCGAGGCCCTGCGCCCCCGCGTCGGTGTGATGCTCCAGTCCGGCGGCGTCTACTCCGGCGCCCGGGCCGTCGAGATGCTGCGCCACATGGCCAAGCTGTACGCCGACCCCCTCGACGTCGGCACCCTGGTGGACCGCCTCGGCCTCGGCGGCTGCGGCCGCACCGCCTACCGCCGGCTCTCCGGCGGCCAGCAGCAGCGCCTGGCCCTCGCCATGGCCGTCGTGGGCCGCCCCGAGCTGGTCTTCCTGGACGAGCCGACCGCCGGGCTGGACCCGCAGGCCCGCCGCGCGACCTGGGACCTCGTACGGGAACTGCGCGCCGACGGGGTCACCGTCGTACTCACCACCCACCACATGGACGAGGCCGAACAGCTCGCGGACGAGGTCGCCATCGTCGACACCGGCCGGGTCATCGCCCACGGCACCCCCGAGCAGCTGTGCCGGGGCGGCGCCGAGAACACCCTGCGCTTCACCGGCCGCCCCTCCCTCGACCTCGCCTCGCTGCTCAAGGCACTGCCCGACGGCACCCAGGCCGCCGAGCTGACCCCGGGCACCTACCGGGTCACCGGCGACGTGGACCCGCAGCTGCTGGCCACCGTCGCCTCCTGGTGCGCGCAGCACGGCGTGATGCCCGACAGCCTCTCCGTCGAGCGGCACACCCTCGAAGACGTCTTCCTGGAACTGACCGGTAAGGAGCTGCGCGCATGAGCGCCGGTACGTTCACCCCCCGCCCGGGGGCCGCGCCCGTGTCCCGGATGATCCTCGCGCAGACGGCGCTGGAGACCCGGATGCTGCTGCGCAACGGGGAGCAGCTGCTGCTGACCGTGATCATCCCGGCGCTGCTGCTGACGCTGTTCTCGGCGGTCGACATCATCGACACCGGCAGCGGGAAGTCCGTCGACTTCCTCGCCCCGGGCATCCTGGCGCTGGCCGTGATGTCCACCGCCTTCACCGGCCAGGCCATCGCCACCGGCTTCGACCGCCGCTACGGCGTGCTCAAGCGGCTCGGGGCCTCGCCGCTGCCGCGCTGGGCGCTGATGGCTGCCAAGACCCTGTCCGTGCTGGTCACCGAGGTGCTGCAGATCGCGCTGCTGACGGCGATCGCCTTCGCCCTGGGCTGGTCCCCGCACGGCGACCCGCTGTCGGTGGCCGTTCTGGTCCTGCTCGGCACCGCCGCGTTCTCCGGCCTCGGGCTGCTGATGGCGGGCACCCTGCGGGCCGAGGCGACCCTGGCAGCCGCCAATCTGGTCTTCCTGCTGCTGCTGGTCGGCGGAGGGGTGATCGTGCCGATGGAGAAGTTCCCCGGCGCGGTGCAGTCCGTCCTCGGCCTGCTGCCCATCTCGGCCCTGTCCGACGGGCTGCGCGACGTTCTCCAGCACGGCGCCGCGCTGCCGTGGGGCGACGCGGCCGTGCTGGCCGGCTGGTCCGTACTCGGTCTGGGCGCGGCCGCGCGGTTCTTCCGCTGGGAGTGAATCCCTTCCCCTGGGCTTGACGTTGCGAGGAGGATGGTCGCCTCTCCACACGACAGCGCACCACAGACGCCGGGGGGCGGGCATGGCGCAGCGGGAGGCCGTTCTGCGGCTGGACGAGCAGTGGGCACGGATCCGGTCGGGCGCCGCGCACGCGGAGCCCGCGGAGGCCGACGCGCTGCTGGGGGAGCTGATCGGCGCCCTGCGCGAGCCGGCCCGTACGGACGCGGAGTGCGCGGCCCGGCTCGGGCTGCGCCTGGGCGACCTGGCGGCCCGCCGCTTCGCCGGCGGCGACCGGGGCGGGGCCCTGGCGGCGATCGAGGAGGGCCTGAGGTTCTCCCAGCAGGCGGCCGGGCACGCCCCGGAGTACGCGCGCTGGTACGCCCGGGGGCTCATCAACCAGGGGGTCTGGCTGTCCTGGCCGCTCAGCGACGGGGAGCGGCTGCCCCGCCACCCCCTCGGCCCCGGTTCCGAGAACGGCCCCAGCGCCATGGAGCGGGCGGCGGGCGAGCGCGCCCGCGACCTGACCCGCGGTGCGGTCGGCGTCTGGGCCTCCCTGGACCAGGAGGACCCGGTCAACCAGCGGGGGCTCGCGCAGGCGAAGGTCTTCCTCGGCGACCGGCTCGCGGAGCTGGGTCTCGCCGAGGACGCGGTGGCGTGGGCCGTGGACGCCGAGGGCCACTTCCGGCGGCTGCTGCTCGCGGATCCGGGCTCCGAGGAGTCCCAGGAGGCCGAGGAGGCCCTGGACCACATCGGCCGCCAGCTCGAACTGCGGCTGCGCTTCCTGTCCTTCGACTCCCTGGTCAGTCTGCGCACCCGGGGCCTGCTGCCCGAACGGCTGCTGCCCCAGGCCGTGGTGGCCGCCCGGATCCAGGGGGCCGAGGAGTCCGAGATCGCGGTCCGGCTGCACCTGGACGGCGACCAGGTGCGCACGATGCTGGAGGTCACCCCCTGGATCGCGGTGTGGCGCATCGAGGTGCGGGGCCCTGACGGACTGTGGAACGTACAGGACCACCCTTGGCACAGCGGTGCAGAGGTGAGGAACCGGACGGCTGGGGAGATAGGGGCCGAATTGGTACGGGGCTTCACGGCGTCGGCCGACTACCCGGGCGACAGCGGCCTTTGGCGCGTCCGCGTCTGGTGGCACGCCGAAGGCGACCCCGCCGGGGCCAGGTTCCGCCTGGTCGTCGGGCCGGACGCACCGGCGGCCACCCCCTCGTGAAACTTTGCACAAGGGTCCGCGTACGATAAGGGCCGTGTTGACCCCTCTCGCTTACATCGCCAGCCGCTGGACTCCGTCACCCCGGACCGTCCGGCGGGCCGCGGCCACCGCTCTCCTCATGAGCGTGGTCATCGTCGTCACAGGCGGCGCGGTGCGGCTGACCGGCTCAGGCCTCGGCTGCGACACCTGGCCCAAGTGCACCGACGACAGCCTGGTCGCGACCGGGGAACAGGGCATCCACGGTGCCATCGAGTTCGGCAACCGCATGCTGACGTACGTGCTCAGCGCGGCCGTTGGCTGGGTCATCATCGCCGCCCGCTCGGCCAAGCCCTGGCGCCACTCGCTGACCCGGCTCGGCTGGATCCAGTTCGTCATCGTGATGGGCAACGCCGTGCTCGGCGGCATCACCGTCATGACGGGGCTCAACCCCTACAGCGTGGCGGGGCACTTCCTCCTCGCCACCTCGCTCATCACCGTGGCGACGGTCACCTGGCAGCGCACCCGCGAGGGCGACACCGCCCCCCGGCCGCGCGTACCCGGCCCGGTGCGCAAGCTGTCCTGGGCGATGATCGCGACCACCCTGGTCCTGATCGCGGCGGGCACGGTCGTCACCGGCTCCGGTCCGCACGCCGGCGACAAGGCCGAGATCAAGCGGATGCCGTTCGACTGGTCGACCACCGCCCACGTGCACGCCGTGGCCGCCTGGCTGGTCTGCGCGCTCGCCGTCGCGATGTGGCTGGTGCTGCGCGTGGTGGACGCCCCCACCGACACCCGGGCGCGCGCCCGGGACCTGCTGATCGTGCTGCTCGCCCAGGGCGGCATCGGCTACGTGCAGTTCTTCACCAAGCTGCCGGAGGCCCTGGTCGCCGCGCACATGCTCGGCTCCTGCCTGGTGTGGATCGCGGTGCTCCGCCTCGCGCTCGCCCTGCGCGAGCGGCCCGCGGCCCAGGCGGAGATCCCGGCCCAGGGCGACGCGCAGCTCTCCGCCGTCTGACCCCCGTCCGACCCTCCCGGCGCCGGTCCCGGCGTCAGCTCCGCTCGTCCAGCCGGTACACGCGGCGGGCATTGCCCGCCGCGACCATGGCCGCCACCCGGTCGGCGTCCCGCCAGGACCAGGCGCCCTCGGCGACCCAGCCGCCCAGGACCCGGCCCAGCGCCTCCCGGAACACCAGTGCGCCGACCGCGTGCAGTTCGGGCAGCGGGCCGCCGCCGCTGGAGAAGAGCAGCTTCCCGAACGGCGCGAGTTCCAGCAGTTCCGCCAGCACCTCGGCCGCCCGCGGTCCGGACCGGCCCAGGGCCGCGCCGAGGTCGGCGTGGACGTGCGGGAACGCGGCCGCCAGGTGCGCCGCGTCCCGGTGGTACGGGTATCCGCCGAGCAGGACCAGCCGCGTGCCCAGGCCCGCGGTGGCCCGTACGAACTCCGTCAGGAGCCCCGGACGCGCCTCTTCCGGGCGCGCTCCCGGCTCCCCCGCGCCCGTGTGCAGCTGGAGCGGCAGCCCGGACGCCACCGCGCTCCACATCAGGTGCCGCAGGAGTACGGGGTCCCGTACGGCCCCGCCCTTGACCCGGCGGGCCAGCCACCGCCCGGCCGCCCCGCGCACCTCGCCCGGACCGGGCGGCTCGGGCGCGTGCGCGAGGGCCGCGGGGTACCCCGCGCCGGCTCCGCAGGTGAAGGCGACGGCCCCGGCGGCCGCGTGGTGCACGGCCTCGGCGAGGTTCGCCAGGAAGGCGGCTACGGTCCCGGAGGTGTCGGCGGCCTGCTCGGCGAGCAGTTCGAGGCGCACCAGCTCGTGGGCCTCGGCGTCCCCGGCGAGGGCCAGCTCCTTGACCCCGGTGAGGTCCCCGGGCACCCCGGTGTCGACCAGGTGCGTGGCGATCCCGGAGCCCCGCAGCAGGCGCCGCCCGGCCTCGGCCACGCCCAGTTCGCGGCGGCGGGCCAGGTAGCGGGCGGGGGCGCAGTGCGGCTCCAGCCCGAGCAGCGGCGGGCACCAGCGGCGCACGGCGAAGCCGGTCTGGGAGTCGAAGAAGGTGGTGCCGGCGGCGGGCGGGCCGGCCGAAGGGATCAGCTGGGCCTCGAAGGTGCCGAGGCCCAGCTCCGTGCGGAGCACTCCCTGGCAGTACTGGTCCACCAGGGGCGGCGTTTCGATCATCCGGTCATCCCGTTGCGGACGTGAGGAAGGGGCTTCCACACGTCCTAACGGGTGAGCGGGGTGTGAGGTGTTGCTCGCGCTGTTGACCGAGCGCTCCCCGGCCACCGGATCGGGCCGCCGGATCGGGCCGCCGGGTCAGGCCGCCGGGTTCACGGTTCCGCCGAGCTGGAGGCCGGCCATCCGCTCCCACTCGTACGGGCCGGTCTTCACGCGCGCGGCGAACTCCCCGTCGAACTCCTCGTGGAGGGTCAGCCCGGCCTTCTCGGCCGCGAGCTGCGCGACGGCGTAGGTCGGGGCCACCAGGTCGCCCCAGCCGCCGTCCGTGCCGACGAGGACGATCCGGGTGCCGGCCTGGCCGATGTGGGCGAGCTGGCCCTCGACGCCGCCGTGCTGCTTGGCGAACGCGTCGATCTGCTTGGCCAGCTTCGCCGCCCTGCGGTCCTGCTTCTTGTCCGCGGCGCCTTCGCTGCCTGCGGTCTCTGCCGTGGTGTCTGCCATGGGAGGCATGCTACCGGCGGGTAATGAACGGAGGAAGCATCAGCGGAGGAAGGGATCCACTGCCACCGCGACGAAGAGCAGCGACACGTAGGTGATGGACCAGTGGAACAGCCGCATCTCCTTGAGCTTCGCGCCCGTCACGCCGGCCTTGGCCCGCGCGTGCAGCGCGTGCGCCTCCCACAGCCACCAGCCGCCCGCCACCAGCGCGACCGCGGTGTAGAACCAGCCGGTGTACCCCAGCGGGGTCAGCAGCAGCGAGACCGCCACCATCACCCAGCTGTAGAGGACGATCTGGCGCGCCACGACCTTGTTGCCGGCCACGACCGGGAGCATCGGCACGCCGACCCGGGCGTAGTCGTCCTTCACCTTCATGGACAGCGGCCAGTAGTGCGGCGGCGTCCAGAAGAAGATGACGAGGAAGAGGATGACCGCGGCCCAGGAGACCTCGTTCTTCACGGCCGACCAGCCGATGAGCACCGGCATGCAGCCCGCGATGCCGCCCCAGACGATGTTCTGGGCGGTGCGCCGCTTCAACAGCATCGTGTAGATCACGACGTAGAAGAGGAGCGCGCCGAGCGCGAGGGCCGCCGACAGCCAGTTGATGAGCAGGCCGAAGAAGAGGGTGGAGACCACACCGAGGGTGATGCCGAAGACGAGGCATTCGCGGGGGGTCACCATGCCGGTCACCAGCGGGCGCTGCGAGGTCCGGTCCATCAGCGCGTCGATGTCGCGGTCGATGTACATGTTCAGCGCGTTGGCGCCGCCCGCGGACAGGTACCCGCCGAAGCAGGTCGCGAGGACCAGCCACAGGGAGGGCACGCCCTGCTCGGCGAGGAACATCACCGGCACTGTGGTGATCAGCAGAAGTTCGATGATCCGAGGCTTGGTCAATGCCACGAAAGCCATGGCCCGGGCCCCGAACGGCCGGTGACCGGGGCTCGTCCCGAGCACCCCCGCTGGACGGGATTCGACGGCCGTCACGCACACCCCTGACAGAGAATCCAGCAAGCTCCAGCGCAGACGCTTCAGATATGAAGGCCTCGTAAAGACTTGCGCGTACCACGCCACTGTAGACGTAGCTCTTATCCCGTCCCGCGCGGGGGTCACCTCGTGTTGGTCCGATCGGCGCTCAGACGTCACGGCGGACCGCGGGTACTCGAATAGCTGCACGCCGTGGCGGGGGTAGGCTCGGAATCGCCCCGGTGCACCGTTCGTACCGGGAACAGACATGTGGAGAGGAGCCCTGAAAAACGGTGAGCACCAAGCCGACCACCACAGAGCTCGAGTGGACCGAACTGGACCAGCGGGCTGTTGACACCGCCCGCATCCTGGCCGCGGACGCGGTCCAGAAGGTCGGAAACGGCCACCCGGGCACGGCGATGAGCCTGGCCCCCGCCGCGTACACCCTCTTCCAGAAGGTGATGCGGCACGACCCGGCGGACCCGGAGTGGGTCGGTCGCGACCGTTTCGTGCTCTCCGCGGGGCACTCGTCCCTGACCCTGTACACCCAGCTCTACCTGGGCGGCTTCGGCCTGGAGCTGGACGACCTCAAGGCGTTCCGCACCTGGGGCTCCAAGACCCCGGGCCACCCGGAGTACGGCCACACGGCCGGCGTCGAGACCACCACCGGCCCGCTGGGCCAGGGCGTCGCCAACGCGGTGGGCATGGCCATGGCCGCCCGCTACGAGCGCGGCCTGTTCGACCCCGAGGCCCCCGCGGGCACCTCCCCGTTCGACCACATGGTCTACGCGATCGCGGGCGACGGCTGCCTCCAGGAGGGCATCTCCCACGAGGCGTCCGCGCTGGCCGGCCACCAGAAGCTCGGCAACCTGGTGCTGCTGTGGGACGACAACCACATCTCGATCGAGGGCGACACCGAGACGGCCGTCTCCGAGGACACCCTCAAGCGGTACGAGGCGTACGGCTGGCACGTCCAGCGCGTCGCGCAGCAGGAGAACGGCGACCTCGACCCCAAGGCGCTGTTCGCCGCCCTCCAGGCCGCCAAGGCCGAGACCGGGCGCCCCTCCTTCATCGCGGCCCGCTCGATCATCGCCTGGCCCGCCCCGCACGCCCAGGGCACCGAGGCCTCGCACGGCTCGGCCCTCGGCAACGACGAGGTCGCCGCCACCAAGGTCGTGCTCGGCTTCGACCCGGAGCAGACCTTCGAGGTCTCCGACGCGGTCATCTCGCACACCCGCGCCCTCGGGGACCGCGGCCGCGAGGCCAAGGCCGCCTGGGAGAAGGACTTCTCCGCCTGGCGCACCGCCAACCCGGAGCGCGCGGCGGAGTTCGACCGCATCAACGCCAACGAGCTGCCCGCGGGCTGGGAGGACAAGCTCCCCGTCTTCGAGGCCGGCAAGGGTGTCGCCACCCGCGCCGCCTCCGGCAAGGTGCTCGAAGCGCTCGGCGCGGTCATCCCGGAGCTGTGGGGCGGCTCGGCCGACCTCGCCGGCTCCAACAACACCACCATCGACAAGAACTCCTCGTTCCTGCCGGTGGGCAACCCGCTGCCGGAGGCCGACCCGTACGGCCGCACCATCCACTTCGGCATCCGCGAGCACGCCATGGCCGCGTCCATGAACGGCATCGCCCTGCACGGCCACACCCGCATCTACGGCGGCACCTTCCTGGTGTTCTCCGACTACATGCGCAACGCCGTCCGGCTGTCCGCCCTGATGCACCTGCCGGTGACGTACGTGTGGACGCACGACTCCATCGGCCTCGGCGAGGACGGCCCGACCCACCAGCCGGTCGAGCACGTCGCCTCGCTGCGCGCCATCCCGGGCCTGAACGTGGTCCGCCCGGCCGACGCGAACGAGACCGCCGTCGCGTGGCGCGAGATCCTCAAGCGCCACACCAAGGTGTTCGGCAAGGGCGCCCCCCACGGCCTGGCGCTGACCCGCCAGGGCGTGCCGACGTACGAGCGCAACGAGAACGCCGCCAAGGGCGGTTACGTGCTCTTCGAGGCGGAGGGCGGCCCGGCTCAGGTCGTCCTCATCGGCACCGGCTCCGAGGTCCAGCTCGCCGTCGCCGCGCGCGAGGCGCTCCAGGCCGAGGGCGTCCCGGCCCGCGTGGTCTCGATGCCGTCCGTCGAGTGGTTCGAGGAGCAGGACCAGGAGTACAAGGACAGCGTCCTGCCGCCCGCCGTCAAGGCGCGCGTCGCGGTCGAGGCCGGCATCGGCCTGACCTGGCACCGCTACGTCGGCGACGCCGGCCGGATCGTCTCGCTGGAGCACTTCGGTGCCTCGGCCGACGGCGCCGTCCTGTACCGCGAGTTCGGCCTGACCGCCGAGGCCGTGACCGCAGCCGCCCGCGAGTCGCTCGCGGCCGCCGCGCGCTGACGTCCGTACCAAGACCAGTAGGAGATGCAATTCCCATGACAGACGCACTCAAGCGCCTCTCCGACGAGGGCGTGGCGATCTGGCTGGACGACCTGTCCCGCAAGCGCATCACGTCGGGCAACCTGGCCGAGCTCATCGACCAGCAGCACGTCGTCGGTGTCACCACCAACCCGTCGATCTTCCAGAAGGCGATCAGCAGCGGTGACGGCTACGGGCAGCAGCTCGCGGACCTCGCCGCCCGCAAGGTCACCGTCGACGAGGCGATCCGCATGATCACCACGGCGGACGTCCGCGACGCCGCCGACATCCTGCGCCCGGTCTACGACGCGACCGAGGGCCAGGACGGCCGGGTCTCGATCGAGGTCGACCCGCGCCTGGCGCACAACACCGCGGCGACCATCGCCGAGGCCAAGCAGCTCGCCTGGCTGGTGGACCGCCCGAACACGCTCATCAAGATCCCGGCGACCGAGGCCGGCCTGCCGGCGATCACCGAGGTCATCGGCAAGGGCATCAGCGTCAACGTCACGCTGATCTTCTCGCTGGAGCGCTACCGCGCGGTCATGGACGCCTACCTGGCGGGCCTGGAGAAGGCGAAGGCCGCGGGCCTGGACCTCTCCAAGATCCACTCGGTGGCCTCCTTCTTCGTGTCCCGCGTGGACAGCGAGATCGACAAGCGCCTGGACGCCGTCGGCACCGACGAGGCCAAGGCCCTCAAGGGCAAGGCGGCGCTCGCCAACGCCCGTCTGGCCTACGAGGCGTACGAAGAGGTGTTCGGCAGCGAGCGCTGGGCGGCCCTGGACAAGGCGCACGCCAACAAGCAGCGCCCGCTGTGGGCCTCGACCGGCGTCAAGGACCCGGCGTACAAGGACACCCTGTACGTGGTGGACCTGGTCGCCCCCGGCACGGTGAACACCATGCCCGAGGGCACCCTGGAGGCCACCGCCGACCACGGCGAGGTCTCCGGCGACACCATCCGCGGCACCTACGAGCAGTCGCGCAATGAGCTCGAAGCGGTCGCGAAGCTGGGCATTTCGTACGACGATGTGGTGCAGCTGCTCGAGGACGAGGGCGTCGAGAAGTTCGAGGCGTCCTGGAACGACCTGCTGAAGTCGACCGAGGCGGAGCTTTCCCGCCTTGCCCCCACGGAGGCCTGAACACCTTGTCTGTAAACGGAGCGAACCCGCTTCGTGACGCACAGGACCGGCGGCTCCCGCGCATCGCGGGGCCGTCCGGCCTGGTCATTTTCGGCGTTACGGGTGACCTGTCGCGCAAGAAGCTGATGCCTGCCGTCTACGACCTGGCCAACCGCGGGCTGCTCCCGCCGGGCTTCTCGCTGATCGGCTTCGCCAGACGCGAGTGGCAGGACGAGGACTTCGCGAAGGAGGTCCACGACGCCGTCAAGGAACACTCCCGTACGCCGTTCCGCGAAGAGGTCTGGCAGCAGCTGGTGCAGGGCTGCCGGTTCGTCCAGGGCGACTTCGACGACGACCAGGCGTTCGAGACGCTGAAGGCGACGATCGAGGAGCTGGACAAGGCGCAGGGCACGGGCGGCAACTTCGCCTTCTACCTGTCCGTCCCCCCGAAGTTCTTCCCCAAGGTGGTCCAGCAGCTCAAGGACCACGGCCTGGCGGAGAAGGCGGGCTCCTGGCGGCGCGCGGTGATCGAGAAGCCCTTCGGGCACGACCTGAAGAGCGCGGAAGAGCTCAACAAGATCGTCCACGAGGTCTTCCCCCGTGACGAGGTCTTCCGGATCGACCACTACCTCGGCAAGGAGACCGTCCAGAACATCCTGGCGCTCCGCTTCGCCAACACCATGTTCGAGCCGATCTGGAACCGGTCGTACGTCGACCACGTGCAGATCACCATGGCGGAGGACATCGGCATCGGCGGCCGGGCCGGCTACTACGACGGCATCGGCGCGGCCCGCGACGTCATCCAGAACCACCTGCTCCAGTTGCTCGCGCTGACGGCGATGGAGGAGCCCGGCTCCTTCCACCCCAAGGCCCTGGTGGCCGAGAAGCTCAAGGTGCTGACCGCGGTGGAGCTGCCCGAGGACCTGGGCAAGCACACCGTGCGCGGCCAGTACTCGGCGGCCTGGCAGGGCGGCGAGAAGGTCGTCGGGTACCTCGAAGAGGACGGCATCGACCCCAAGTCGAAGACCGACACCTACGCCGCCATCCGCCTGGAGATCAACAACCGCCGCTGGGCGGGCGTCCCGTTCTACCTGCGGACCGGCAAGCGCCTGGGCCGCAGGGTGACCGAGATCGCCGTGGTCTTCAAGCGGGCCCCGTACCTGCCGTTCGAGTCCGGGGCGACCGAGGAGCTGGGGCAGAACGCCCTGGTCATCCGGGTCCAGCCGGACGAGGGCGTGACGGTGCGCTTCGGCTCCAAGGTTCCGGGCACCTCCATGGAGGTGCGGGACGTGACGATGGACTTCGCCTACGGCGAGTCCTTCACGGAGTCGAGCCCCGAGGCGTACGAGCGGCTGATCCTCGATGTCCTCCTGGGTGACGCGAACCTCTTCCCGCGCCACCAGGAGGTCGAGCTGTCCTGGAACATCCTCGACCCGATCGAGCAGTACTGGGACAAGCACGGCAAGCCCGCGCAGTACGCGGCGGGCACCTGGGGACCGGTCGAGGCGGACGAGATGCTCGCACGAGACGGACGGAGCTGGCGCCGGCCATGAAGATCGACCTCACGGAGACCAACTCCAGCAAGATCAATGCCGCGTTGGTGCAGGCGCGCCGGGACATCGGCACGCCGGCCATCGGCATGGTCCTCACGCTGGTGATCGTGACCGACGAGGAGAACGCGTACGACGCGCTCAAGTCGGCGAACGACGCTTCCCACGAACACCCTTCGCGGATCATCGTCGTGGTCAAGCGGGCGGCCCGCTCGCCGCGCAGCCGCCGCGACGCCCGTCTCGACGCGGAAGTCCGCGTCGGGGCGGACTCCGGCACTGGCGAAACGGTTGTGCTCCGCCTTCACGGCGAACTGGTCGACCACGCCCAGTCGGTGGTCCTCCCGCTTCTCCTGCCTGACGCCCCCGTGGTCGTCTGGTGGCCGGAGGGAGCTCCGTCGGACCTGGCGGGCGACCCGCTGGGGGCGCTCGGGCAGCGCCGGATCACGGACACGTACTCCTGCGAGAACCCCATCGGGGCACTCGCCACGCGGGCGGCGGCCTACGCCCCCGGGGACACGGACCTGTCCTGGACCCGGATCACGCCCTGGCGCTCGATGCTGGCCGCCGCACTTGACCAGCAGGTCCTGTCGGTCTCCTCGGCGACCGTCGAGGGCGAGGACGACAACCCGAGCTGCGAGCTGCTGGCCATGTGGCTGGCGGACCGCCTCGGCGTCCCGGTCAAGCGGACCCTGTCCGCGGGCCCGGGCCTCACCTCGGTCCGCATGGAGACCAAGGACGGCGAGATCGTCCTGGACCGCGCGGACGGGGCGCTGGCCACGCTGTGCATGCCGGGGCAGCCCGACCGTGCGGTGGCGCTCAAGCGCCGCGACACGGCCGAGCTCCTGGCGGAGGAGCTGCGCCGGCTGGACCCGGACAACACGTACGAGTCCGCGCTGAAGTTCGGCGTGGCGCGGCTGGAGGCGTCGGCCGTCCCGGCGGCGGCGTCCAAGCCCGCACCGGCACCGGCCGGGGCACCGGCTCCTGCCGAAGCCCGGGCCGAGGCCTCGAAGCCGGCGCCCAAGCCGGCCAAGAAGGCCGCGGCCAAGTAGTACGCACGGGCCGCCGCGCGGGGCGGGGGCGCACTCCGCCCCGCGCGGCAAGGCCCGTACCAAGACCTAGCGACAAGGCGGCAGCACATGGGCATGACGACTCCTCAGGTCGTCGTCCACCGGGACAAGGAGCTGATGGCCCAGGCCGCGGCGGCCCGGCTCATCACTAAGGTCGTGGACGCCCAGGCGGCCCGCGGCACCGCGTCCGTGGTGCTGACCGGCGGCCGCAACGGCAACGGGCTCCTCGCCGCGCTCGCCGCGGCCCCGGCCCGGGACGCCGTCGACTGGGCCCGGCTGGACCTGTGGTGGGGCGACGAGCGGTACGTCCCCGCCGACGACCCCGAGCGCAACCACACGCAGGCCCGTGAGGCCCTCCTGGACGCCGTCCCGGTCGACCCCGCGCGCGTGCACTCCATGCCCGCCTCGGACGGCCCGTACGGCACCGACGTGGACGCGGCCGCAGCCGCGTACGCCGAGGAGCTGCGCAAGGCCTCCGGCCCGGAGGACCACGGCCCGGTCCCCCGCTTCGACGTGCTGATGCTGGGCGTCGGCCCGGACACGCACGTGGCCTCGCTGTTCCCGGAGCACCCCGCGTCCCGGGAGACCGAGCGCACGGTGGTCGGGGTCCACGGCGCCCCGAAGCCCCCGCCGACCCGGATCTCGCTCACCCTCCCGGCGATCCGGGCGGCCCGCGAGGTCTGGCTGCTGGCGGCGGGCGAGGACAAGGCCGGCGCGGTGGCCATCGCCCTCGGCGGCGCCGGCGAGGTCCAGGCCCCGGCGGCGGCCGCGTACGGCCGCTCCCGCACCCTGTGGCTCCTGGACCGGGCGGCCGCGGCGAAGCTGCCGAGCGGGATGTACCCCCCGGCGTCCTCCTGACGCGTACGTGAAAGGGCCCGCCCTCCGGTAGTCCGGAGGGCGGGCCCTTTCACATGTCCCGCGGCGTCAGCGGTGTCAGCCGCGGCCGCGCAGCTCGCGGTACGTGGACACCAGCGCCCGCGTCGAGGGGTCCAGGGACTCCACGTGGCTGCCGTCGATCAGCGCCGGCTCGACCTGCTTGGCCAGGACCTTGCCGAGCTCCACGCCCCACTGGTCGAAGGAGTCGATGTTCCACACCGCGCCCTGGACGAACACCTTGTGCTCGTACAGCCCGATGAGCTGGCCCAGCGACCGCGGCGTGAGCTCCGTGGCCAGAATCGTGGTCGTCGGGTGGTTGCCCCGGAAGGTCTTGTGCGCGACGAGCGCCTCGGCGACGCCCTCCGCCCGGACCTCGGCCGCCGTCTTGCCGAAGGCCAGCGCCTGCGTCTGCGCGAAGAAGTTGGCCATCAGCAGGTCGTGCTGGGCCTCCAGCGCGGCGGACAGCTCCCCGACGGGCCGCGCGAAACCGATGAAGTCCGCCGGGATCATCCGGGTGCCCTGGTGGATCAACTGGTAGTAGGCGTGCTGCCCGTTCGTGCCGGGCGTGCCCCACACCACGGGACCCGTCTGCCACTCCACCGGGTTGCCGTCCCGGTCCACGGACTTGCCGTTGGACTCCATGTCCAGCTGCTGCAAGTACGCCGTGAAGCGCGACAGGTAGTGGCTGTACGGGAGGACCGCGTGCGACTGGGCGTCGAAGAACGCCCCGTACCAGACCCCCAACAGGCCGAGCAGCAGCGGTGCGTTCTCCTCCGCCGGAGCCGTCCGGAAGTGCCGGTCCATGTCGGCGAAGCCGGCGAGCAGCTCGCGGAAGGCGTCGGGGCCGATGGCGACCATCAGGGAGAGGCCGATGGCCGAGTCGAAGGAGTAGCGCCCGCCGACCCAGTCCCAGAACTCGAACATGTTGGCCGGGTCGATGCCGAACTCGGTGACCTTGCCGGCGTTGGTCGACAGGGCCACGAAGTGCCGTGCCACGGCCGACTCGTCGCCGCCCAGGCCCGCCAGCAGCCACTCCCGCGCCGAGGTGGCGTTGGTGATGGTCTCGATGGTCGTGAAGGTCTTCGAGGCGATGATGAAGAGCGTCTCGGCCGGGTCCAGGTCCCGCACGGCCTCGTGCAGGTCGGCGCCGTCCACGTTCGACACGAAACGGAGCGTCAGGCCCCGGTCGGTGAAGGCGCGCAGCGCCTCGTACGCCATCGCCGGGCCCAGGTCGGAGCCGCCGATGCCGATGTTGACGACGTTCTTGATGCGCTTGCCGGTGAAGCCGGTCCACTCCCCCGACCGGACCTGGTCGCTGAAGGCCGCCATCTTGTCGAGGACGGCGTGAACGCCGGGGACGACGTTCTCGCCGTCCACCTCGACGACCGCGTCCGCGGGCGCGCGCAGCGCGGTGTGCAGGACCGCCCGGTCCTCGGTCGTGTTGATCTTCTCGCCGCGGAACATCGCGTCGCGCAGCCCGGCCACGTCCGTCGCCGCGGCCAGCTCGCGCAGCAGCGTCAGCGTCTCGTCGGTGACGATGTGCTTCGAGTAGTCGATGTGCAGGTCGCCGACCCGCAGCGTGTAGCCGACCCCGCGGCCGGGATTCGTCTCGAACAGTTCCCGCAGATGCGTCTGCCCCAGCTCTTCCCGGTGCTTGCCGAGTGCGAGCCACTCCGGCATCCGATTGAGCTTCGTTCGGCCCTCCCGTCGCCCGCCACCACCCTCGATTGACGCGCTTCGCGCGGCGGCCTGGTTTGCGTTCATCTCGGACATCAACCCACTTCTTCCGTCCTGTCGTGCCCCGCCACGCACCAACCTAAGGGATCGGAAGGGGCACAACCGCCACAAAGAAGCCCGGCCCACGGAGAGATGCCTCCGCGGGCCGGGCCGGACGTCACGAACTCAGATCTCGCCGCGCAGTTTGGCGAGTGCTTCGGCGAGGATCGCCTCGCCGTCGGCGTCGGTGCGCCGTTCCCGTACGTACGCCAGGTGCGTCTTGTACGGCTCGGTACGCGGCGGCGCGGGCGGGCTGTCCCGGTCCTGACCGGCCGGGAACCCGCAACGCGGGCAGTCCCAGGTGTCCGGCACCTGTGCGTCGCTGGCGAAGCTCGGCTGCGTCTCGTGCCCGTTCGAGCACCAGAAGGAGATGCGCAGGCGGGGCGCGGATTCGCCGCGCTCGGCCTCACCCATCGGCCCCGCTCCGACCCGACTACCACGGATCGCGTTGCCACTTGCCACGGTCGTAACTCCCTGCGTGATGGTGCCGCCAAGCGTGAGTGGAATTCCGCTGCGGGCGCCCAAGTCTACGTATAGCCCAACTCGCGTGCAGTGACCGGAGGGACCATCCCCACAGCCGTGGGGAGCAGAGTTACTTTTTCCGTGACCAGGACGCCGGACCTCATGATAGGCCGGAGGGAGCCGACCGGAGTGCCGGAATGGCCAGAACGCTTCAGCTGCCGTTGGACTTCATGAGCAGGCCGAGCGCGACGATGCACGCGAACCACAGCAGACCGATGACGACGGTGATGCGGTCGAGGTTGCGCTCCGCGACCGAGGAGCCGCCGACCGACGACTGCATGCCGCCGCCGAACATGTCGGAAAGGCCGCCGCCCTTGCCCTTGTGCATCAGCACGAGCAGCATCAGCAGGGCGCTGAAGACGATCAGGGCGATCGAGAACCCCATAATCACGGCTGATTCCTACTTTCTGGCTTTTCTGGCTTTCCGGCTTCGCTGAAATGTGCAGCGGGGGCCAGTGGCTGGTGGTTCAGCCTCCTGGCCCCCGCAAGGGTACGACGGATCCGTCCTACCGCATACTCACGGAGATCGTCACTGGTCGCGGAAGCGGACGATCTTGACGAACTCGTCCGCGTCCAGCGCCGCGCCGCCGATCAGGGCGCCGTCGACATCGGGCTGCGCCATGATCGCCGCGATGTTCCCGGACTTCACCGAGCCGCCGTACTGGATGCGGACCTTGTCGGCCAGCTCCTGCGAGTACAGCTCCGCGAGGCGGCCGCGGATGGCACCGCAGACCTCCTGCGCGTCCTCGGGGGTGGCGACCTCGCCGGTCCCGATGGCCCATACGGGCTCGTACGCGATCACGATGGACTCGACCTGCTCGGCCGGGACGTCCTTGAGGCCGCCGTCGACCTGGCTCAGCGTGTACGGGACCTGCTGGCCGGCCTTGCGGACGTCCAGGCCCTCGCCGACGCACAGGATCGGGGTGATCCCGTGCTTGTAGGCGGCCTTGACCTTGGCGTTGCAGATCTCGTCGCTCTCGGCGTGGTACTGGCGGCGCTCGCTGTGGCCGACGGCCACGTAGGAGCACTGCAGCTTCGCGAGCATCGGGCCGGAGATCTCGCCGGTGTAGGCACCGGAGTCGTGCGCCGAGATGTCCTGGGCGCCGTACTTGATCTTCAGCTTGTCGCCGTCGACCAGGGTCTGGACCGAGCGGAGGTCGACGAAGGGCGGCAGGACCGCGACCTCGACGGCGTCGTAGTCCTTGTCGGCCAGGGCGAAGGCGAGCTTCTGGGTGTGGGCGATGGCCTCAAGGTGGTTGAGGTTCATCTTCCAGTTGCCCGCCATCAGCGGGGTACGCGTGGTCATACGGGTTCAGACCTCCAGTGCGGCGAGGCCGGGGAGCGTCTTGCCCTCGAGGTATTCGAGGGAGGCGCCACCACCGGTAGAGATGTGGCCGAAAGCGTTCTCGTCGAAGCCGAGCGTGCGCACGGCCGCGGCCGAGTCGCCACCGCCGACGACGGTGAAGGCGCTGCTGTCGACGAGGGCCTGCGCGATGGCGCGGGTGCCTCCGGCGTAGTCGGGGTGCTCGAAGACTCCCACGGGACCGTTCCAGAAGACGGTCTCCGCGTCGGCGATCTTCGATGCGTACAGCTCACGGGTCTTGGGACCGATGTCCAGACCCTCCTTGTCGGCGGGGATCTTGTCCGCGTCGACGGTGACGAACTCGGCCGGGGTCTTGCCCTTGAGGTCGGGGAAGTCCTGGGACGCGAGGATGTCGACCGGCAGGACCAGCTCGACGCCGGTCTCCTCGGCACGCTTCATGTACTCGTTGACGACCTCCACCTGGTCCTTCTGGAGCAGGGAGATGCCGACCTCGTAGCCCTTGGCGTAGAGGAACGTGTACGCCATGCCGCCGCCGATCAGGATGCGGTCGGCCTTGCCGAGCAGCTCGTCGATGACGGCGAGCTTGTCGGAGACCTTGGCGCCGCCGAGGATCACGACGTAGGGACGCTTGACGTCCGCGGTCAGCTTCTTCAGGACGCCGACCTCGGTGGCGATGAGGTAGCCGGCCGCGTGCGGGAGGCGCGCGGGCAGGTCGAAGACCGAGGCGTGCTTGCGGTGGACAGCGCCGAAGCCGTCGCCGACGTAGACGTCGGCGAGCTCGGCGAGCTGGTCCGCGAAGGCGCCGCGCTCGGCGTCGTCCTTCGAGGTCTCACCGGCGTTGAAGCGGAGGTTCTCGATGACGGCGACCTGGCCGTCGGCGAGCGCGGCGACGGTCTCCTTGGCGGAGGCTCCGACGGTGTCGGTGGCGAACGCGACCTGCGCGCCGAGCAGTTCGCCGAGGCGGGCCGCGGCCGGGGCGAGCGAGAAGGCCGGGTCCGGGGCGCCCTTGGGGCGGCCCAGGTGCGAGGCCACGACCACGCGGGCGCCGGCCTCGGCGAGCTTCGCGATGGTCGGCTGGACGGCGCGGATGCGGCCGTCGTCGGTGATGGCGCCGTTGGCGAGCGGCACGTTGAGGTCGGCGCGGACGAAGACCCGCTTGCCGGAGACGCCTTCGGCGAGAAGTTCGTCGATCGTCTTCATGTGTTTCTACTCCTTGTACGAGAGGGACAAGGCAAGCAACAGGGCCCGAACGGCGCTTCGTCGCGCCGCTCGGACCCTGTACCTACATCCTGGTTCCTGCCCTGGTGGTTAGAGCTGACCGCCAACGAAGACCGTCAGGTCGACGAGACGGTTGGAGTAGCCCCACTCGTTGTCGTACCAGCCGATGACCTTGACGTTCTTGCCCTGGACCATGGTCAGGGAGGAGTCGAAGGTGCACGAGTACGGCCAGTTCACGATGTCGGAGGAGACGATCGCGTCCTCGGTGTAGTCGAGGATGCCCTTGAGCTGGCCTTCGGCTGCCTTCTGGAAGGCGGTGTTGACCTCGTCCTTGGTGACCTCGCGCTCGAGCTCGATGACCAGGTCGGTCACGGAGCCGGTCGGGACCGGGACGCGCATCGCGATGCCGTCGAGCTTGCCCGCCAGCTCCGGGATCACCAGCGCGGTGGCCTTGGCGGCACCGGTGGTGGTCGGGATGATGTTCTCGGCGGCGGCGCGGGCGCGGCGCAGGTCCGAGTGCGGGAAGTCCAGGATGCGCTGGTCGTTCGTGTACGCGTGGACCGTCGTCATCATGCCCTTGACGATGCCGAAGTTCTCGAGGAGGACCTTGGCCATCGGCGCCACGCAGTTGGTGGTGCAGGAGGCGTTGGAGATGACGTGGTGGTTGTCCGCGTCGTACTTGTCGTGGTTGACGCCCATCACGATCGTGATGTCCTCGTCCTTGGCCGGGGCCGAGATGAGGACCTTCTTCGCGCCGGCCGCGATGTGCTTGGCGGCGTCGGCCTTCTTCGTGAAGATGCCGGTCGACTCGATGACGATGTCGGCACCCAGCTCGCCCCAGGGGAGGTTCGCGGGGTCGCGCTCGGCGAAGGTCTTGAAGGTGTTGCCGCCGACCGTGATGGTGTCGGCCGTGTGGGAGACCTCGTGCTTGAGGCGGCCCAGGATGGTGTCGTACTTGAGCAGGTGAACAAGGGTCGCGTTGTCAGTCAGGTCATTGACACCGACGATCTCGATGTCCGCTCCCTGCTCAAGGAGCGCCCGGAAGTAGTTGCGGCCAATTCGACCAAAACCGTTGATGCCTACGCGGATCGTCACGAACCGATCTCCTCGTTGGTGCGCCGGTAAGTCCGCCGGCGAGCTGTATGGGATGTCCCCGACCGCTTACGACCCTACCTCTCTGTGAGCTTCTGGGTGACATCGACCGGGGGCTGACACGCCCCGGGGCCCTGGGCCGGAACGTCCGGCACGGGACCCCGGGGACCTTCGTCCCCGTCACTCAGGGTGAGCGGCGGGTGGGGCTGCTGGTCAGCGGTTCAGCGATCGAAGCGCCTTACCGACGAGTAGCGTGCGGTCGGCCGCCGCCGGCAGGTGTTCCAGGCCGAAACCGAGGAGCACGGTGTCACCCGTAGTGACCGACGCGTAGGACTTGAACAGCTCCCCGGACCGGGACCAATCGCCCGGAACATCGGGACTTCCGGCAGGTGCGCCCTGGGCGGTCCAGACCCCGAGGGACGTCTCGAAGCCCTCGACGGCCCGGTCGGCTCCGCCCACGCTCAGGCGTGCCTCGTCCGCGAAGACACCGCGGCCCCCCGAACCGGGGTCGGTGATGTAGGAGAGGGAGACCTCGACGCTCTTGCCCGCGTACGCGCTCAGGTCGAAGGAGACCTGCTTCCACCCCCCGGAGGACCCGGTGAAGCTGTTCCAGGCTCCGCTCGTGCCCTGCGCGGTGCAGCCGCCGGAGTCGAGGGTGAGGTAGCGCCGCAGGAACGGGTGGCCGTTGACGAAGAACCCGGCCCCGCACTCCTCGGGGACGGTGGTGGTGCTCAGACCGCTCGCCTCGGGCAGCGTGGTCCAGTCGTCCCCGCCGGCCGTGCGGGCCTCCAGCACCGCGTGGTCGTAGCCCTCCTCGGTGTTCCAGTTCAGGGCCGTCCTGAGCTGCGGCCTGTCGGCCGCGGTGACCCCGGTCAGGTCGATGGTGCGGGTCAGGCGCTTCCAGTCGTCGTCGACGTGGGTGGCCGCGGCCATCCCGGTGCCGGCGAAGGGCGCGTACGGGTTCACGACCCCGGCGTACTGGCCTGCCTGCGCGCTCTTGAACTGCGGGAACTGCGCGGGCGCCAGGGTCTCGGAGGTCACCGTGTAGGACCCGGGGGCGTTGAGCGGGTTGCCCGCCGCGTCCCCGAGGCCGCCCTTGGCCCCGGCGAGGGAGCCTGCTCCGGTGAACCCGGTGGGACCGCTGACGCTCGCCCGGCCGAAGGCGCCGAGCCAGTACTGGCTGAAGTCGTTGGTGACGGCGCGGCCGACCTGGGCGTTGCCGCCCGCCAGTTCACCGGCCTCGATCAGCTTGCCGCCCTCGTTCAGGAAGTCGCGTACGGCGAGCTGGGTGGCGCCGCCGGGGGTCTTGGCGCCGGTGTAGTGGACGGCCGTACCGAAGTGGGAGAGCACGCCCAGGTGGTGCGGCGCTCCCTGGGCGGCGACGTCCCAGACGGCCGCGGACCTGCCGTTGGCACGCAGTGCGTCGACGTAGGTCTGGGCGTGCTGGGCCGTGGCGCCCTCCTCGGCGATCACCAGTACGTCCGCGCGCGGCCGTTCGGCCACCGTGTACGTGAAGTGCTCGCTGGAGACCTGCTTGCCGCGGTCGCGGCCGGTGAACCAGACCTCGACCTTGTCGCCGGGCCTGGCGCCGTCCACCTCGGCCCGGTACTCGTCGAACCAGTTGTTGTCCTCGCCGCCGTAGACCTCGCCGCCCTTCCAGGCCTCAAGGTCCTCGTCGTGCGTCCGGCCGCCGTTGATCCGGAAGTTGAGCTCCTTGTCCCGGAGCGCCTTGCGGGCCGTGACGGAGACCGTCTGGTCCTCGCCGCGGGCCGCGTAGGAGGTGGTGAAGGGGTCCAGGGTGAAGTCCGCGGCGCTCAGGCCCACGGGGGACGAGGGCCGGTCCGGGTGCGCGGCGCTCTCGCCGACCGCGAGGGCGAAGGGGACGTTCTTGGCGAACTCCGCCTGGATGAGCTTCTCGTCGTCCGGGAAGTTGAAGCCGGAGGCGCAGTCCTCGGGCTTCCACCGGTCGTTCGGGTCGATCTCGGAGGCCGTCTGGCAGGTGGTCATCTCCGGCGTGAACATCATGATGCCGTTGGCGTTGGACGCGTGGCCGTCGGCCTCGCCGTTGGTCGTGTACAGCTCGGAGGAGACCTGCGGGTAGTAGCCCGGGACGCCCGGGTTCTCCGGGGTGCCCGCCAGCGTCTTGTAGGCCACGTCGTCCGGGGTGGGGGTGGCCACCTGCCAGCCCACGCCGTAGAGGATCAGTTCGGCGGCGGAGTGGTAGTTGATGGCGTAGTCGAAGCCGATGCGCTTCTGGAACCGGTCGAGGGCCTCGGTCTCGGGCTCGGAGGAGGCCTTGGTGCCGCGGTAGGTCTCGCTCGACTGGTTCGGGGAGGAACCCTCGTTGTCGTAGCCCCACTTGTAGGCGAAGTTGCGGTTGAGGTCGACCCCGTCGCCGGCGGTGATCGTGCCGTCGCCGTTGTTGTCGCGCAGGTTCTTGCGCCACAGCCGCTGGCCGTCGGGGGCGTGCGTGTAGTCGTAGCCGTCGGGGTTGGCGGAGAGCAGGAACCACAGCTCGGTGGAGTCCACCAGCTTGGTGATCCGCTGGTCCTTGCCGTAGTTGTCCAGGGTGTGGTGCATCAGCCGCCGGGTCATCTCGGGGGTGATCCACTCCCGGGCGTGCTGGTTGGACATGTAGAGGACGGACGGCTTGTCGCCGTCCTTGCCCTTCTTGGCGTTCTTGCTGACCTTGAGGGCGAGGATGTCCTTGCCCTGGACGGTCTTGCCGATGGAGACGACTTTGGTGAGGCCGGGGTTCTCCTGGGCGGTCCGGAGGATCTCCTCCTGGAGGCCGCCCTTGCCGCTGTACGGGCGGAAGACCCCGTCGCCCGCGGCCTGGGAGCGGGCCTCGGCTTCGGCCGGAACCTTGCGCTCGGCGAGCTTGATGCCCTGGGCCGCGAGCTCTGCGGCCTGGTCGCCGGTGAGGAAGAGCTCGACCTTGGCGGTCCCGGTGTCGGGGGCGCGTTCGGAGAGCTCGTGGGCGTCCTGCCCGGCCGCGAGGACGAGCGGTACCTGTTCCTTGGTGATGTCGGCGTCGTAGACCCGCACCTCGTCGGCGGCGGCCCTGTCGGGCGCCGTGGACCGGTCCTGGGCCGCCGCGGGCAGTGCGGCGAGTGTGGTTCCGAAGACGAGTGCGCTTGCGGCGAGGATCGATCTCGCGCGGTGCCTCATGTGCCCCCCTGGGCGTCGTCTGCCACGAAAGCTTCGGACGACAGGCTCACGATCAGCCCATGCTCATGTCAATGGGGCGTACCGAGAAGGGGCCCGCACGAGTGATCGCGCGGACCCCTTCCGGTGTACGGCTCGCCGGACGGCCTATCCGGCCATGTTGTCGGCCATCTCCTCGCTGAGGTCGAGGTTCGACTCGGTGCCCGGGATACCGAGGTCCTGGGCCCGCTTGTCGGCCATCGCCAGCAGGCGGCGGATCCGGCCCGCGACCGCGTCCTTGGTCAGCGGCGGGTCGGCGAGCGCGCCCAGCTCCTCCAGGGAGGCCTGCTTGTGCTCCATGCGCAGCCGGCCGGCCGCGGCGAGGTGCTCGGGGACCTCTTCGCCGAGGATCTCCAGCGCGCGCTGGACCCGGGCTCCGGCGGCCACCGCGGCGCGCGCCGAGCGGCGCAGGTTGGCGTCGTCGAAGTTGGCGAGGCGGTTGGCGGTGGCGCGGACCTCGCGCCGCATCCGCCGCTCCTCCCAGGCCAGCACCGAGTCGTGGGCGCCGAGCCGGGTCAGCAGGGCGCCGATCGCGTCGCCGTCCCGTACGACGACCCGGTCCACGCCGCGGACCTCGCGGGCCTTGGCGGCGATGGAGAGGCGGCGGGCGGCGCCGACCAGCGCCAGGGCGGCCTCCGGGCCGGGGCAGGTGACCTCCAGGGAGGAGGAGCGGCCGGGCTCGGTGAGCGAGCCGTGGGCCAGGAAGGCCCCGCGCCAGGCCGCCTCGGCGTCACAGGTGGCCCCGGAGACCACCTGCGGGGGAAGTCCTCGGATGGGGCGGCCGCGGCCGTCCACCAGGCCCGTCTGGCGCGCCAGCTGGTCGCCGCCGGCGACGACCCGGACGACGTAGCGGTTGCCGCGGCGCAGTCCGCCGGGAGCCATGATCACCAGGTCCGAGGAGTGCCCGAAGATCTCCAGGATGTCCTTGCGCAGCCGGCGGGCCGCGATGCCCGCGTCCAGCTCCGCCTCGATGACGATCCGTCCGCTCACCAGGTGCAACCCGCCCGCGAACCGAAGGATCGCCGAGACCTCCGCCTTCCTGCAGCAGGTGCGGGTGACGGGCAGGCGGGCGATCTCATCCTTCACCGCGGGCGTCATCGCCATGGGCCGATCCTTCCATGCATCCGAAAAATACGGTCGTACGCGGCGGCGAGCAGCTCCGGATCATGCTTCGGAGAGCCGTCTTCCCTGGCCACGGGCGCCAGCTCGACCGCGGCACCGAACCGTTTTGCGGCATCGGCGAGGGACTCGCGGTCGGGCACGGCGGCCTCGTCGGCCAGCACCACGTCCAGGGCGAGTTTAGGGGCGTGTCGGGCCAAAACCTCCAAATGACGCTGCGGAGAGAAGCCCTCTGTTTCGCCGGGTTGCGGAGCGAGGTTCAGCGAGAGGACCCGCCGGGCCTTGGTCTCGACCAGCGCGTCGAGCAGTTGCGGCACCAGCAGGTGGGGGATCACCGAGGAGAACCAGGACCCCGGGCCGAGCACCACCCAGTCGGCGTCCAGCACCGCCGCGACGGCCTGCGGCACGGCCGGCGGGTCGCCGGGCACGACCTGTACGGAGAGCACCTCGCCGGGGGTGGTGGCCACGGTGGCCTGCCCCCGTACGGTGTCCACGTCCCCGGGGCGGGCCGGGTCGTGGCCCCTGACCAGGGCCTGGAGCTCCAGCGGCACCGCCGACATCGGCAGCACGCGTCCCTGGGCGCCGAGCAGCTTCCCGACCAGGTCGAGGGCCTGGACGGGGTCGCCGAGCTGTTCCCACAGGGCGACGATCAGCAGGTTTCCGACCGCGTGCCCGTGCAGGTCGCCCTCGGACTGGAAACGGTGCTGGATGACCCGGGCCCAGGTCTGGCCCCAGTCGTCGTCCCCGCACAGCGCGGCCAGCGCCTTGCGCAGGTCGCCGGGCGGCAGTACGCCGAGCTCCTCGCGCAGGCGTCCGCTGGAGCCGCCGTCGTCGGCGACGGTGACCACCGCGGTGAGGTCACCGGTGATCCGGCGCAGGGCGGCGAGGGAGGCCGAGAGCCCCATGCCGCCGCCCAGCGCCACGACCTTGGGTGCGACCACCTTGGGGGCCGCGCCGCGGCGCAGGCCGGTGCGGCCCACGCCGTCCTCGGCCCGGCCGGAGGTGAGCCGGCGCAGGCGGCGCAGCCTCAGGGTGCGTCCGGTCACTCGCGCCCCATGTCCCTGTGGACGACGACGGTCTCGACCCCTTCGGAGGCGAGGCGGGCGGCGAGCTTCTCGGACATGGCCACGCTGCGGTGCTTGCCGCCCGTACAGCCGACGGCGATGGTCACGTACCGCTTGCCCTCGCGGCGGTAGCCGGTGGCGATGAGCTGGAGCAGCTCGGTGTAGCGGTCGAGGAACTCCTTGGCGCCGGGCTGGCTGAAGACGTACCCCGACACCTCCTCGTTGAGCCCGGTGAAGGGGCGCAGCTCCGGGACCCAGTGCGGGTTGGGGATGAAGCGGCAGTCGACGACGAGGTCGGCGTCGACGGGGAGGCCGTACTTGTAGCCGAAGGACATGACGGTGGCCCGCAGCTCGGGCTCCTCGTCGCCCGCGAACTGGGCGTCCATCTTGGCGCGCAGCTCGTGCACGTTGAGGCTGGAGGTGTCGATGACCAGGTCGGCGTCTCCGCGCAGCTCGCGCAGCAGGTCGCGCTCGGCGGCGATGCCGTCGACGATGCGGCCGTCGCCCTGGAGGGGGTGCGGGCGGCGGACCGACTCGAAGCGGCGTACGAGCGCGTCGTCGGAGGACTCCAGGAAGACGATGCGCCGGGTGACGCCGCGGGCCTCCAGGTCGGAGAGGGACTCGCGCAGGGCGTCGAAGAACTGGCGGCCCCGGACGTCGACGACGACGGCGATGCGCGCCACGTTGCCCTGCGAGCGGGCCCCGAGCTCCACCATGGTGGGGATCAGCGCCGGCGGGAGGTTGTCGACGACGAACCAGCCGAGGTCCTCCAGGCACTTGGCCGCGGTGCTGCGGCCGGCCCCGGACATTCCGGAGATGATCACCAGCTCGGGGATGGCCGCCTCGGCGGTATCTCCGGGCTCCACTGTCAGGCCCGTACTCACCTGTGCTCCGTCTCGGTCGTGCTCGGTCTCGTGCTCGGTCACGTGCTCGGACTCGTGCTGGGTCATTGCTCGGTCCCCCGTTCGGACGATGCCCCCGCCGACGCGGGGATCTCATCCTCAATGATCTCCCCTGTCGCCGTGTTGACGGCAGGACCAGCGGGAACCGCCTGGGCGAGGGCCGCGGCCACGGTCTCGGCCGTCTTGCGGCCTATGCCCGGGACCTCGCAGATCTGGTCGATTGTCGCCTGTCTCAGCTTTTTCACCGAACCGAAGTGCTTGACCAGGGCCAGCTTGCGGCTCTCGCCGAGGCCGGGCACATCGTCCAGCGGGCCCGATTTCAAGCGCTTGCCGCGCTTGTTGCGCTGGTACTGGATCGCGAACCGGTGGGCTTCGTCACGCACCCGCTGGAGCAGGTAGAGGCCCTCGCTGGTGCGGGGCAGCACCACGGGGTCGTCCTCGCCGGGCAGCCAGACCTCCTCCAGCCGCTTGGCCAGGCCGCACACGGCCACGTCGTCCACGCCGAGCTCCTCCAGGGCCCGCTTGGCGGCGGCGACCTGCGGCTGTCCGCCGTCGACCACGACGAGCTGGGGCGGGTACGCGAAGCGCCTGGGGCGGCCGTCGTCCTCCTCCGGGGCCTCCGCACCGTCAGCGCCGTCTTCGGGTGACCACTCCCCCGTCTTCAGCTTCTCCTGGAGGTAGCGGCGGAAGCGCCGGGAGATCACCTCGTGCATGGAGCGGACGTCGTCCTGTCCCTCGAACGACTTGATCTGGAAGCGCCGGTACTCGCCCTTGCGGGCGAGGCCGTCCTCGAAGACGACCATGGAGGCCACCACGTCGTCGCCCTGGAGGTGGGAGATGTCGAAGCACTCGATGCGCAGCGGGGCGCTGTCCAGCTCCAGGGCCTCGGCGATCTCCTCCAGCGCCCGGGAGCGGGTGGTGAGGTCGCTGGCCCGCTTGGTCTTGTGCAGGACGAGGGACTGCTGGGCGTTGCGGTGGACGGTCTCCATCAGGGCCTTCTTGTCCCCGCGCTGCGGCACGCGCAGGCTGACCTGGGAGCCGCGGCGCTCGGCCAGCCACTCGGTGAGGGCCGGGGTGTCCTCCGGGAGCGCCGGGACCAGCACCTCCTTGGGGACGGCCTCGCCCTTCTCCTCGCCGTACAGCTGCTGGAGGGCGTGCTCGACGAGCCCGGCGGTGTCGACGGCCTCGACCTTGTCGGTGACCCAGCCGCGCTGGCCGCGGACCCGGCCGCCGCGTACGTGGAAGATCTGCACGGCGGCTTCGAGCTCGTCCTCGGCGACCGCGATCAGGTCGGCGTCGGTGGCGTCGGCGAGGACGACGGCGTTCTTCTCCATGGCCCGGCGCAGGGCCCCTATGTCGTCGCGCAGCCGTGCGGCCTTCTCGTACTCCATGTCCTCGGCGGCCTCGCGCATCTGCGCTTCGAGGCGGGAGAGGTAGGTGCCGGTGCGCCCGGCCATGAAGTCGCAGAAGTCCTCGGCCAGTTCGCGGTGCTCCTCGGGGGTGACCCGGCCGACGCAGGGCGCGGAGCACTTGCCGATGTAGCCGAGCAGGCAGGGGCGGCCGATCTGGGCGGAGCGCTTGAACACCCCGGCGGAGCAGGTGCGTACGGGGAAGACGCGCAGCATCAGGTCGACGGTCTCGCGGATGGCCCAGGCGTGTCCGTAGGGGCCGAAGTAGCGCACGCCCTTCTTCTTGGGGCCGCGCATGACCTGGACTCGGGGGTACTGCTCGTTCATGGTCACGGCGAGGGAGGGGTAGCTCTTGTCGTCGCGGTACTTGACGTTGAACCGGGGGTCGAACTCCTTGATCCAGGAGTACTCCAGCTGGAGCGCCTCGACCTCGGTGGAGACGACCGTCCACTCGACGGACGCGGCCGTGGTCACCATCGTGGCGGTACGCGGGTGCAGCCCGGCGACGTCCTGGAAGTAGCTGGCCAGGCGTTGGCGCAGGCTCTTGGCCTTCCCGACGTAGATCACCCGTCGGTGCTCGTCGCGGAATTTGTAGACCCCCGGAGAGTCGGGGATCTGTCCAGGCTTCGGGCGGTAGCTGGAAGGGTCGGCCATGCCAACCACCCTACTGGCGGGGTGCGACAACCGGACCGTTCCCCGCCCCGCGGCGGCGGGAGTGCGTCCGGGGCGGGACGCACTCCCCGTGGGGTCGCGCGGCGCGGGCCCGGCCCCGTGGCGCGGGCCGGCCCGTGCGGTGGGGGCCGCGCGCTGCCGGCGGGCCGTCGTACCCCCCGCGCGGCGCCGGTGCGGACCGGCGCCGCGCGGCCTGACGGCCCGTGGGCGGGCGCCGGGGTCAGCGGCGCCCGCCCGTGGGGTGGGGCCCGGTGCTCAGCCCCCCGCCCGGGCCCGGCGCGACCTGCGCACCGCGAGGGTGCCCAGCGCCCCGAGGGCGAGCGCGCCGGCCGCGGCTGCGGCCGGCACGGGCACGGTCCCGTCGTCACCGGCTCCGCTCCCGGCCCCGGCCCCGACCGCCAGGGCCGCGCCCTCCGCACCGGTCTGCGGATCGGCGTAGCCGCCGGCCTTGCCGCCCTTGGCGTAGGCGGAGCCGGGCAGCTTGTCCCCGTAGGCCTTGGCGACCCGGGCCTGGTAGGCGGTCAGGGTCGTGCCCCGCTCGCCCACGGCCCGTACGGCGTCCTCGTCCAGCGGCAGCACGCGGCTGCCCTCGGCGACGTACCAGGCGTCGATCTGCGGCTCCCGGAACACGGTGCCGCCCGGGAGTTTGGCGGCGCCGAGCTGTGCGTAGCGGAACTCGTCGTCGCCGGTGGCTATGTTCACGACCTGCCAGCCCGCTTCGGTCCTGGCGGTCCACAGGGCGGCCTGCTGGCCGTCGGAGGAGACCGCCCTGCTGGCGAGGAACTCCAGGCGGGCGACACTCGCGCCGGGCTTGCCCGCGACGAAGTCCGGGGAGAGGTGGCTGACCGGGATCGCCTCGCCCTCGATACGGGGCTGCGCGGCGGCCAGGCCGACCTTGCCCTCACGGGCGAAGAAGCGGGACAGCGTGGCCAGGGTGCCGGGGGCGGTGGCCGCCTGTGCGGCCGCCGCCCGGGTCTCGGCGGTGGCGGACTGCGGCTGCGGCACGGGGGCGGCGAAGGCCTGCGGGGCGAGCGCCAGGACCGCGGTGGTGGCGAGGAGCACGGCTGCGGCGCGCGGCGTGCGAGGTGCGTGGGCCATGGCGGTCACGCCCCGATCCGGTAGAGCGAGTGGGTCCAGGAGAAGGTGCTGTTGTCCACGTACCAGGCGTGCGAGGCCCAGTTGTAGCGGTCGCTGGAGGGCCACGGGTCGCCCCAGTAGACCCAGCTGTTGGCGGTGTCGTAGCCGTAGACGACGTGCATGTGGCCGCCGCCGTTGGACCACTGGATGCGGGTCTCGATCGGGCGGTTGGCGTTGATCTCGGTCTGCACCGTGGAGTAGCGCAGCCAGCCGGTCACGTACGAACCGGAGTTGATGCCGGCCCAGTCCAGGGCGTTCTGGACGTTGCCGAGGGTGGCCTGGTTGTTGGGGCAGTCGTACCCCTGCTGACGGTTGAAGGCGGCGTTGCAGAACTGGTTCTGGGTGTAGTTGCGGCCGAACCAGGTGGCGATGGTGTTGCCGCCCGCGGCCCAGCACCAGTTGGTCTTCTGCTGCGCCTGCATGGTGATGTTCAGGCGCTTGGTCGCGAGGGCCGTGTCCGATCCGGCATCGGCGGCGGTGGCGGTGCCGGCGGACAGGGCGAGGAGCAGGGTGGTGAGGAAGGCGGCCAGGGTGAGCCGCCCGTTTCGGTTGCGCATCGCGTTCCTCCCGAGGTGGGGAGTGGGGGGTGGAGGACCGCGTCCGGACGCTGTGGAGGAGCATCGTGGTGTTGTCGCGAGCAGGTCAACAGGCTTCAATACGCCGTGACATTGCGGTGTGAACGGTGGGACTGCGATGTGAACGTCTGCCGTCCATTCACCTGGATCCACCCGGCCACGGGCGTCACCGCCGCACCCTCCCGCACCCTCGTGCGTGAACGTTCACAAGAGGAGCCGTCATGCGCCCGACCGGGAACCCCACGCCCGAGCTGGCCCACCTCCTGCGCGCCGGGCCCTTCCACCTCGCGCTCCGCGCCGCGCTCACCGCGCGCGGACTGCCCCTGCACCGGGTGCAGCACCGGCTCGCGGCCCGCGGCATCAAGGTCGGCGTGACGAGCCTCAGCTACTGGCAGCAGGGCGCCCGAAGACCCCGCCGCGCCGAGTCCCTGAAGGCCGTACAGGCACTGGAGCAGATCCTGGAACTGCCCGACGGCACCCTGCGACGGCTGCTCGCCGAGCCGCAGGACGCCGCCGCCGGGCCCCAGGCGGTCCGGCCGCCGGCCCGCTCGTACCGGGCGCTGATCAGCGTGGGCGCGGCCGTGGAGGAGCTGCTGGCCGGCATGGAACTGCCCGCCGACGGCGGCCTGCACACCGTCGGCCACCACGAGCGGGTACGGGTCGGGCCCGCCGGGGAACTCCTGGGCCACGAGTCGCAGCACGTCGTACGGGCCCACCGCGACGGGGTCGACCGGTACCTTGCCGTCCACCACGGCGACCCCGGCTGCGACCCGGCGCGGGTACGGGTGCGGGCCGACGAGAACTGCCGGACCGGACGCGTGCGCTGGCACCGCGAGGCCGAGGTGCTCGTCGCCGAGCTCCTCTTCGACGCCAGGCTGCGCGCGGGCGACACGTACGTCTTCGGCTACGGCTTCGAGGACGGCACCGGCGGCCGCAGCACCGAGTACGTGCGCGGCTTCAGCTACACCGGCGGGCAGTACGTGCTCCAGGTCCGCTTCGACGAGGCGGCGCTGCCGGTGCGGTGCCACCGCTTCAGCCGGACCGGGCCCGGCGCGCCGCGCGGGCAGCTCGCGGACCTGACCCCGAGCGGGCGGCACCGGACGGTGCACCTGGTCGAGCCGTGCGTGGGGCGCGGGATCCTCGGGATCGCCTGGGACTGGGAGTGAGCCCGGGCCCCCGCGGTGCTGCTGTACTAGCCCGCGACGAGCTTGCCGCCCTCGACCTTGACCGGGACCTCGGGCAGCGGGTCGGTGGCCGGGCCGCGCAGGACCTTGCCCGTCGTCACGTCGAAGCGGCTGCCGTGGCAGGGGCAGTTGCCCTCGCCCTCGACGATCTTGTCCAGGACGCAGCCCGCGTGCGTGCACTGGGCGCTGAAGGCCTTGTACTGGCCGGCTTCCTTGCAGCTGACGACGAGCTTGCGCTCCCGGAACAGCTTGGCACCGCCGACCGGGACCCCGGTCGCCGCGCCGAGCTCGACGGGCTCGGCGGGAACCGCCGGGGAGCCGTTGCCGCTGTTGGTCTCGGTGGAGCAGGCCGCGAGGGTCAGTCCGGCCCCGGCGGCCCCGGCGAGCGCGGCGGCGCCCTTGAGGACGGTACGGCGGGCGGCAGACGGCGACGCGGACATGGGGCTCCCTGGCTCTCGGCACGGTGTTCGGCCCACCCGACGATACCGGCGCCCGATGGGATACCTTCCCCCGCGTGATCGTCGTCGGCGGAGAAGCCCTGATCGACCTGGTGCCCGTGGCGCAGCCGCCGGGCGCGCTGCTGCCACGGCCGGGCGGCGGACCGTACAACACCGCGCTCGCCCTCGGCAGGCTCGGGGCGGAGGTCTCCTTCTGCTCCCGGGTCTCGGAGGACGGCTTCGGCGAGAGCCTGCTGGCCGGGCTGCGCGCGGCCGGGGTCGGCCTGTCGCTGGTGCAGCGCGGCCCGGAACCCACCACCCTCGCCGTGCCCTCGCTCGCCCCGGACGGCTCGGCCGCCTACGGCTTCTACGTCGAGGGCACGGCGGACCGGCTCTTCGAGCTGCCGGCCGCGCTGCCCGCCGGTGCACGCGCCCTCGCGCTCGGCACCTGTTCGCTCGTCCTGGAGCCCGGCGCGAGCGCGTACGAGGCCCTGCTGCGCCGGGAGTCCGGGCGCGGGCTGCTGACCCTGCTCGACCCCAACATCCGGCCCGCGCTGATCGCGGACCCCGCGGCGTACCGTTCCCGCTTCCTGGAGTGGCTGCCGTACGTGTCGGTGCTCAAGCTGTCGGAGGAGGACGCGGCGTGGCTGGGCGGCCGGGTCGGCGACTGGCTGGCGGCGGGCCCCTCGGCGGTGGTGCTCACCCGGGGTGCGGCGGGCCTGACGGTGTGGACGAGCGGCGGCGCGGAGCACTCCGTGGCGGCGCGCCGGGTGCCGGTGGCCGACACGATCGGCGCGGGCGACACGGTGAACGCGGCGCTGCTGCACCGGCTTTCGGCCCCGGCCGGGCGGGCGGGCTCCGCGGCCCCGGCGGACTCCGCGGACTGGCCCGACGTACTGGCCTACGCCGCCCACGCGGCCGCGCTGACGTGCACGCGTGCGGGCGCGGAGCCGCCGTACGCGGCGGAGCTCTGACGCTTCGACCCGTGCTCCACCGGGCCACGAGCGTCCGCCCGCACCCGCGGTGGCACCCTGAGGGAAAACGGGGCGAGCAACGGCTCACCCACCCCTCTGGTCCGGGAGCTCAGGGATGAAGATCACGGTGTTCGGAGCCACGGGCGGCGTCGGCCGCGAGGTCGTCCGGCAGGCGCTGACGGCGGGCCACGACGTGACGGCCGTGGTCCGCGACCCCGCACGGCTGGGCGTGCCGGCGCACGACCGGCTGGAGGTGGCCGTGGTGCCCGACCTCACGGACGCCGAGGCCCTGGTCCCGCTCCTGGCGGGCCGCGAGGCCGTGATCTCGGCACTGGGCGCGGGCACCAACAAGCAGGCCAAGCGCAGCCCGGTCACCGGTCCCGCGGTACGGGCCATCCTGGCGGCCATGGACCGGGCGGACGTGAGCCGCCTGGCGGTGGTCAGCGCGGCCCCCGTCGGCCCGGACGTCCCCAGCGACGGCGTGATCGCCAGGAAGGTGCTCCTGCCCGTCCTGCGGTGGTTCCTGAGCGACCTGTACGCGGACCTGGCGGTCATGGAGACGGCGATCGGCGCGAGCCGCGCCCGCTGGACGGTGATCCGCCCGCCGCGCCTGCTGAACAAGCCGCGCACCGGCAACTACCGCCGGGTGATCGGCGCCAACGTGCCGGACGCCCGCACCATCTCCCGCGCGGACGTCGCGGACGCCCTCCTGGTCACGCTGACGGACCCGGACACGACCCGCCAGGCAGTGGGCATCGCCTCCTGAGGCCCCCGCCCGGCCGAACCCGGCCCGGCGGCCCGGCGGCGCGGCAGCCGGCGCCGCAAACGGAGAGGGGCCCGGCCGCCAGGCCGAGCCCCTCCCGCGCCCGCTCAACGCAGCGTTCAGACCTTGCGGGCCCGCGCCGTCGTCTTCTTGGCCGGAGCCGCCTTCTTCGCGGCCGCCGCCTTCTTGGCCGGGGCCTTCTTCGCCGCGGTCCGCACCGGGGGCGCCCCCGCGTCGGAGATGCGGTCGGCCCCGAGGATGTCCCGGAGGAACTTGCCGGTGTGGCTTGCGCCGACCGAGGCGACCTGCTCGGGGGTGCCCTCCGCGACGACGAGCCCGCCGCCGTAACCGCCTTCGGGGCCCATGTCCACGACCCAGTCCGCCGTCTTGATGACATCGAGGTTGTGCTCGATGACGATCACGGTGTTCCCCTTGTCGACCAGGCCGGACAGCACCTTGATCAGCTTGGAGATGTCCTCGAAGTGCAGGCCGGTCGTCGGCTCGTCCAGGACGTAGACCGTCCGCCCCGTCGAGCGCTTCTGGAGCTCCGAGGCCAGCTTCACGCGCTGTGCCTCACCGCCCGACAGGGTCGGCGCCGACTGCCCGAGCCGCACGTACCCGAGGCCGACCTCGTTGAGGGTGCGCAGGTGACGGGCGATCGTCGGCACGGCCTCGAAGAAGTCCAGCGCCTCCTCGATCGGCATGTTCAGGACTTCCGCGATGGACTTGCCCTTGTAGTGGACCTCCAGCGTCTCCCGGTTGTACCGGTCGCCGTGGCACACCTCGCACGGGACGTAGACGTCCGGCAGGAAGTTCATCTCGATCTTGATCGTGCCGTCACCGGAGCAGTTCTCGCACCGGCCGCCCTTCACGTTGAAGGAGAAGCGGCCCGGCAGGTAGCCGCGCACCTTCGCCTCCATGGTCTCCGCGAAGAGCTTGCGCACGTGGTCGAAGACGCCGGTGTACGTCGCCGGGTTCGAGCGCGGGGTCCGGCCGATCGGCGACTGGTCGACATGCACGACCTTGTCGACGAGGTCGTCCCCGTCCACCCGCGTGTGCCGTCCCGGCACCGAGCGGGCGCCGTTCAGCTCGCGCGCCAGGTGCGTGTAGAGGATGTCGTTGACGAGCGTGGACTTGCCCGACCCCGACACGCCCGTGACGGCGGTGAGCACGCCCAGCGGGAAGGACACGTCGATGTCCCGCAGGTTGTTCTCCTTGGCGCCGTGCACGGTGAGCCTGCGGTCCCCGTTCACGGGACGGCGCACGTCCGGCAGCGGGATGGACCGCTTGCCCGACAGGTACTGGCCCGTCATCGACTCGGGGTTCTTCAGCAGGTCCTTCAGCGAACCGCTGTGCACGACCTTGCCGCCGTGCTCACCCGCGCCGGGGCCGATGTCCACGACCCAGTCGGCCACCTTGATGGTGTCCTCGTCGTGCTCGACCACGATCAGGGTGTTGCCCATGTCCCGCAGCCGCACCAGCGTCTCGATCAGCCGGTGGTTGTCCCGCTGGTGCAGGCCGATGGAGGGCTCGTCGAGGACGTACAGCACGCCCACGAGGCCGGAGCCGATCTGCGTGGCCAGCCGGATGCGCTGCGCCTCGCCGCCCGAGAGGGTGCCGGCGGCGCGGTTGAGCGAGAGGTAGTCCAGACCGACGTCGACGAGGAAGCGGAGCCGCTCGTTGACCTCCTTCAGGACCCGCTCGGCGATCTTCTTGTCGCGGGCGTCGAGGCGCATCTGCCCCAGGAAGTCCGCGCACTCGCTGATCGACATCGCGGCGACCTCGGCGATGGACTTCTCCATCACGGTCACGGCGAGCACGATCGGCTTGAGCCTGGTGCCCTCACAGGTCGGGCACGGCACCTCGCGCATGTAGCCCTCGAAGCGCTCGCGGCTGGCGTCGCTCTCGGACTCCGAGTGCCGGCGCTTGACGAACGGCACGGCGCCCTCGAAGGCCGTCGTGTACGCCCGCTCCCGCCCGTACCGGTTGCGGTAGCGGACCTCGATCTGCGTCTTGTGCCCGTAGAGCAGGGCCTTCTTCGCCCGGAGCGGCAGACCGGCCCACGCGATGTCCGTCCGGAAGCCGAGCTCCTGCGCGAGGGCGCCGACCAGCCGCTGGAAGTAGTCCTTGGTGTGGCCGAGCGACCACGGCGAGACCGCGCCCTCGTCCAGGGACTTGTCCTCGTCCGGGACGATCAGCTCCGGGTCCACCTCCATGCGCGTACCGATGCCGGTGCACTCGGGGCAGGCGCCGAAGGGCGAGTTGAAGGAGAAGGAGCGCGGCTCCAGCTCCTCGAAGGACAGGTCGTCGTACGGGCAGTAGAGGTGCTCGGAGTACATCCGCTCACGCTCGGGGTCGTCCTCGGCGAGGTCGACGAAGTCCAGGATCACCATGCCGCCCGACAGCCCGAGGGCGGTCTCCACCGAGTCGGTGAGCCGGCGCTTGGCGCCTTCCTTGACGGTGAGGCGGTCGATGACCACCTCGATGGTGTGCTTCTCCTGCTTCTTCAGGGTGGGCGGCTCGGAGAGCTGGATGGTCTCCCCGTCCACCCGCGCCCGGCTGTAGCCCTTGGTCTGCAGGTCGGCGAAGAGGTCCACGAACTCGCCCTTGCGCTCGCGCACGAGCGGCGAGAGCACCTGGAAGCGGCTGCCCTCGGGGAGTGCGAGCACCTTGTCGACGATCGCCTGCGGCGACTGCCGCGAGATCGGGCGGCGGCACTCGGGGCAGTGCGGCTTGCCGATGCGCGCGAAGAGCAGGCGGAGGTAGTCGTAGACCTCGGTGATGGTGCCCACGGTGGAGCGCGGGTTGCGCGAGGTGGACTTCTGGTCGATCGAGACGGCCGGGGAGAGGCCCTCGATGAAGTCCACGTCGGGCTTGTCCATCTGCCCGAGGAACTGGCGGGCGTACGAGGAGAGCGACTCGACGTACCGGCGCTGGCCCTCGGCGAAGATCGTGTCGAAGGCCAGGGAGGACTTGCCCGACCCGGAGAGTCCGGTGAAGACGATGAGGGAGTCGCGGGGCAGGTCGAGCGAGACGTTCTTGAGGTTGTGCTCGCGAGCGCCACGAACGATGAGACGGTCGGTCACGCCGGTCCGCACCTTTCTTGAGAGAGCGGGGGCACGGGCCCCCGTCCCAGGGTATGGGGGGCGCCTCTGCGATGGAGTTGGAGTCTGGACTTCCGAGCGTATAGCACGCACATTCGATTTACGGCACTCCGCAGACCGCTTCACCCGATCGTGTGGCCGCCCACTCGGGAACCACTAGGCTCGGACCATGAGTGATCATGTGCACGACCTGCGATCTGTACGTGAGGCCACGGAGCGACTGCTGACCGCGGCCGCGAAACTGGACAACGCCGCCCTGGCCGGTGGGTCACACCTGCCGGGATGGACCCGCGGCCACGTGCTGGCGCACCTCGCCCGCAACGCCGATGCCCTCGTCAACGTCTTCGAGGGGCGCCCGATGTACGAGAGCGCCGCCGCGCGTGACGCCGACATCGAGCGCGATGCCGGCCGGCCCCTGGAAGAACAACTGGCGGACGTCCGTGATTCCGCGGCCCGCTTCATGGCCACCACCGAGCCTCCCCAGGACTGGTCCCGCACGGTCGAGCTGCGCAACGGCATCACCGACCTCGCCTCCAACGTGCCGTTCCGCCGGCTCGTCGAGGTCGAGCTGCACCACGTCGACCTGAACGTCGGCTACGAGCTCGCCGACCTCCCCGGCGAGTTCACCGAGCGCGAGATCGTCTTCCTCGCCGACCGCTGGTCCGGCCGCCCCGAGGTGCCCCCGGTCACGCTGACCGCGCCCGCCGACGACACCGACGGCACCGACGAGCGCACCTGGCACACCGGCGGCCCCGAGGGCGCCCCCGTGGCCGTCACCGGCCCCGCCGACGAGCTCCTCGGCTGGCTCGCCGGCCGCGGCGCCAAGGGAGCCCGCCTGTCCGTCGAAGGCGGCCCCCTCCCCGCCCTCCCGGCGCTCTAGGATCGAGTCATGACGTACAGCGGAGCGGTCAGGGTCGGCGGTGCTGCCGACGTGCACGAACTCGCGGACCTGATGATTTCCAAGGTCGCGGTGGGCGCGATGAACAACAACGCCTACCTGCTGCGCTGCCGGGCCACCGGCGAGCAGCTGTTGATCGACGCGGCCGCCGAGGCGGACACGCTGCTCAACCTGATCGGTGACGACGGCATCGCGTCCGTCGTCACCACCCACCGGCACGGCGACCACTGGGGCGCGCTCCAGGAGGTCGTCGAGGCGACCGGCGCGCGGACCTACGCGGGCGCCCACGACGCCGAGGGCATCCCGGTGGCGACCGACGTGCTCGTCGCCGACGGCGACACGGTGCGCGTCGGGCGGGTCGGGCTGACCGCGCGCCACCTGGTCGGGCACACCCCCGGTTCGATCGCGCTCATCTACGACGACCCGCACGGGCACCCGCACGTGTTCACCGGCGACTGCCTCTTCCCGGGGGGCGTCGGCCGGACAACACAATCCGAGGAGTTCACCAGCCTGCTCGACGGGGTGGAGGCCAAGCTGTTCGGGGCGCTGCCGGATGAGACCTGGGTGTACCCGGGCCACGGCAACGACACCACCCTCGGCGCCGAGCGCCCCCATCTCGCGGAGTGGCGCGCCCGCGGCTGGTAACCATCTGACGACGAAGGATCCTGCACGGCCGGGCCGCACCCGGCCCCGGTGGTCCTCGTAATCCGCGATGAACCTCCCGAGGACTTTCGGGCCGGTCGGACTCGGCCGGCCCGAAAGGTGGGCCAGTCGAGCTCGGCCGCAAGGAAGACCGCGGCGCGCAGGATCTCGTTCGCCCGCTTCAGCTCACGGTTCTCCGCCCGCAGCCGGCCTACCTCTCCGACACCGCGGTGCTGGTCCCCGGGCGCTTCCCGGCGTCGGCCTGCGCCCGGCGGATCCACGAGCGCAGCGTCTCCGGAGCGTGGATCTCCCGCTTTCCGCCAACCGAGCAGAGGTGGAACATCAGCGCGCCGCAGGCCTCGACGATTCCGCGGCCCGGGCCGGAGCCAGCGGGCGGCTCGGCGGGGCCGAAGGGCGGGGCGTCCTGTCGGCAGGTGGCGCCGACGGGTGGCAGGGCGCCTGTGGTGAGGTAGCGCACGGCGTACCGGTTCACGCAGGCGCTCGGGTTGAGCAGAGCGGTGTGCCCGTAGCCTTCGAGGGTCAGCAGGCGCGCGTCGGCCAGTTCGCGGGTCATGGCCTCGGCCGACTGGTAGGGGGTTGCCGTGTCGTAGCGGGGATTGACGACCAGAATCGGGTGGGCGGTCCGCCTGTTCCACGGGCCGGTGTAGCGCTGGGCGGCCGTGGCCGGCCACTGCGCACACCACTCGTAGTCCCACACCCAGCGACGGCCGAGGTCTCCCGCGCGCGCGGCGGCGAAGGCGTCGAGTTCGGCGTAGCGGCTGAGTACACGGGGATTGGGGCTCTCGGAGCAGACGATCGCGGCCTCCTGCTCGGTCCCCGGATACTTCCCGGGCGGAAGGGGCGGGGCCGCCTGAGGAGCGCGACCCTGCCACAGTCGCTGGAGCATCTCGGCGGCGTCGGGCCAGCCCGGATCGATGATGTAGAGGGACTGGCGCAGATCCGACACGGTCTTGGCGTACGTCCACTCGCCCACGGGGCTTCGCCGGAGCCGTTGCATCAGGTCGTTGAACTTGGCGCGGGTCGCCTGGGGGCTGCCCGCCGAGAAGGCGCAGCCCGCGGTGGAGGTCTGACCGCACAGCGTGAGGAACTGTTGCAGGGTGTCGGCCGAGCCCAGGTCCGAGCCGATCCGCAACGAGGTGGTCTGCTGCGGCTCGCTGTCCATGGCGCCGTCGGCGTAGTTGCGGGGGTCGACGTTTCCGTCCAGGATCAGGCCGCCCACCTTGTCGGGGAAGAGGTTGGCGTAGACGGCGCCGAGGAACGTGCCGTACGAGACGCCCCAGTAGCGCAGTTGCCGGTCCCCCACCGCCTGGCGCAACCGGTCCAGATCGCGGGCGCTGTAGGGGGTGGAGACGTACGGCAGCAGCTGCGCGGCGTGCTGCTCGCAGCCTTTGGCCAGCTCCGCCCTCCCGGCGAACCAGTACTGCCGTTCCCTCTCGCCCACCGGGAATCCCGCGGGCCGCCGAGCCCAGAAGGCCGTGGCTTCCGCGGCGTCACGGAAACAGCGCACCGCGGTGCTGCGGCCCACGCCGCGAGGATCCCAGCTGACGATGTCGAAACGTTTGCGCAGATCGGCCGGGAAGTAGCGGTCGTACCAGGCCGGCAGCGCGTCCGTGCCCGGACCGCCGGGGCCGCCGGGGTTGAAGAACAGCGAGCTGATTCTCTCGGACGGGCTGGTCGCCTTGTGCCGGATCACGGCGAGTTCGATGGCTTCGCCCGCCGGACGGTCGTAGTCGAGCGGCACGTTCAGCGTCGCGCACTCGAATCCCTGCTGTGCCGGGTCCTGGCACGGCCGCCACTCCAGCGTCGCTGCTCCCCTGTACCCGCTGTCCCCACCGCGAACGGCCTGTGGCGGGACCATTCCGACGGTCAAGAGCACGCAGGGCAACAGATACCCGGCGCACCGCCCCGCTGTGACTCGCCAGCTCGATATGAAACGTGACACAGGCCCGTCCTCTCGCAGCCAAAGGCCGCCGCCCGTACGGGCGGCTTGGCAGACTCCCCCTTCACTCAACAAGCTCACGATCGGAATGGCACCCGCTGAGCACCCGAACGTGGCAAGTGTCCTGGCGAGGCGCCGACGCGGCGGCTGCCGCCCTGTCCGGTCCCACGAGGGGCATCGGCGACCTGCAACCGTTCGCCGACAACCTCGACACCGACCTGCTGGACTGCTCCGACAAGGGGACGGCGCGGGAGCGTCCCGGTGTTCGCAGGAGAGACCCCGGGACTTCCCGGGCGGCGTCGGCAACACCTGGGGCGACCCGAAGGCCTTCGCCAGCCTCATCGACGACGTCCAGCACAAGCTCTTCGAGCAGCTGCCCGACGAGGCCTGGGTCTACCCGGGCCACGGCAACGACACCACCCTCGGCGCCGAGCGGCCGCACCTGGCCGAGTGGCGCGAGCGCGGCTGGTAGCGGACGGCGCGGGGCACGGGGACGCGGTCAACACCGCGTCCCCGTGCACTCCTTTCGGTCGATGATGGCCGAACGCACACCCGGAGGGCCGGGGACGGGGTAATTGCTGCACCATGGCTCAAGACCCCTCCCCGCCGCTCTCCCCCTCCCCCGCCCCGATCCCTGCCCAGGCCACTTCCCCGGCCGCCTCCCCGGCTCCCGCACCTCCCCCCTCGATGCTGCGGCTCGCCTCGGCCTCCCTCGCGGGCACCGCGATCGAGTTCTACGACTTCTTCGTCTACGGCACGGCCGCGGCCCTGGTGCTCGGGCCGCTGTTCTTCCCGTCCTTCTCCCCGCTCGCCGGGACCCTCGCCGCCTTCGGCACCTTCGGGATCGGCTTCCTCGCCCGCCCGCTGGGCTCGGCGGTTTTCGGCCACATCGGCGACCGCTACGGCCGCCGCCCCGTGCTCCTCGGCTCCCTGCTCCTCACCGGCGTCGCCACCGTCGCGGTCGGCTGCGTACCGACGTACGGCTCCATCGGCGTGGCCGCGCCGATCCTGCTGCTCCTGCTGCGCTTCCTGCAGGGACTCGGGCTCGGCGGCGAATGGGGCGGGGCGGTGCTGCTGACCGCCGAGCACGCGCCCGAGCGGCGGCGCGGACTGTGGTCGAGCTTCCCGCAGATCGGCCCGGCGGTGGGGTTCCTGCTGGCCAATGGCCTGATGCTGGCGCTGTCCGCCGGCCTCAGCGACGGGCAGTTCCGGTCCTGGGGCTGGCGGGTGCCGTTCTGGGCCGCCGGGCTGCTGGCGCTGGCCGGGCTGTGGCTGCGCCGTACCGTGGAGGAGACCCCGCAGTTCCGTGCGCTCGCCGAGACCGGCCGCCGGGCCGAGGCCCCGCTGGCGGAGGTCGTACGGGGACACTGGCGGCTGCTCCTGCTCACCGGCGGCGCGCTCGCGGTCGGGTACGCCGTCTTCTACGCCGTGACCACCTGGTCCCTCGCGTACGCCACCGAGCACCTCGGGGTGCACCGCACGGTGATGCTCGCCTGCATCATGGTTGCGGTCGCGCTCAAGGGCCTGGTGACTCCGCTGGTGGCGCTGCTCGGCGACCGCTACGGCCGCCGACCCCTGTGCCTGATCGGCTGCGCGGCCTGCGCGCTGTGGATGTTCCCGTTCGTGGCGCTGCTGCGCACGGCGGATCCGCTGCTGATGACGCTGGGCTTCCTCGGCGCCCTGTTCGGGATGGTGACGATGTTCGCGGTGGTGGGCGCGTACCTGCCGGAGCTGTACGCACCGCGCATCCGCTGCACGGGCGCGGCCGTGGGCTACAACCTGGGCGGCGTGCTGGGCGGGGCGCTGACCCCGATCGTCGCAACGGCGCTGGCGGACGGTTCCGGTCCGCCGTGGGGCGTGGCCGTGTACCTGACCGGGATCGCCGTCGTCTCGCTGGTCTGTTTCGCCCTGCTGCCCGAGACGAATCCGATGGTCGTACGGGCCCGGGCGGGCGCGGGAACGCAAACGGGGGCGGCCGAATCGGCCGCCCCCGCGTAGCTCCGCGCCGCAGGTCAGGCGTCGATGCTCTCGGTGCGGGCGGCGGCCTCGGCCGCCGCCTGCTTCTTCGAGGCGATCAGGCTGGTGACTGTGGTGACCACCAGGACGCCGCAGATGACGCCCAGGGAGACGGGGATGGAGATGACGGGGACGTGCACCCCGCTCTCGTGCAGGGCGTGCAGCACCAGCTTGACACCGATGAAGCCCAGGATGATCGACAGGCCGTAGCTGAGGTGGACCAGCTTCTTGAGCAGGCCGCCGATGAGGAAGTACAGCTGGCGCAGGCCCATGAGGGCGAAGGCGTTGGCCGTGAAGACGATGTACGGGTCCTGGGTGAGGCCGAAGATCGCGGGGATCGAGTCCAGGGCGAACAGCACGTCGGTGGTGCCGATGGCGAGCATGACGACCATCAGCGGGGTCAGGACGCGCTTGCCGTTGTTCTCGATGAACAGCTTGGTGCCGTGGTACTTGTCGGCGACGCCGAACTTCTTCTCGACGGACTTGAGGAGGCGGTTCTCCTCGAACTCTTCGTCCTCCTCGTCCTTGCGCGCCTCCTGGATGAGCTTCCAGGCGGTGTAGATCAGGAACGCGCCGAAGATGTAGAAGACCCAGGAGAAGCTGGCGATGATCGCGGCGCCGGCCGCGATGAAGATGGCGCGCAGCACCAGGGCGATCAGGACGCCCACGAGCAGCACGCGCTGCTGGAGGTGGGAGGGCACCGCGAACTTCGCCATGATCAGGACGAAGACGAACAGGTTGTCCACGCTCAGGGACTTCTCGGTGATGAATCCCGCGAAGAACTCCTGGGAGGCCTGGCCGTTGCCGAAGAACCACAGGCCGAGCCCGAAGAGTCCGGCGAGGGCGATCCAGACGACCGTCCAGGTGCCCGCTTCCTTGATCGATACGTCGTGCGGTTTGCGGCCGATGAAGAAATCGGCGCCGATGAGCAGGGACAGACCGAGAATGGTCAGCGCCCACAGGGTCCAGGAAACTTCCATGGTGAACACGCCTCCGGCGGATGGCTCAGCACTTCGTCAGCGTCATCGCTGCCGGAGGTCTCTTCCACCCGGGCGGCCTGGAGGCCGTGGGCCGGCGCCCCGGGACCGACTGCGTTCTGTGAACCGAAGTCGTCCGTATTGACGGGCACGCCGTAGCAGGAAAGCAGGAATACTCCCCTCCGCCCTCAAAGGGTACCCGTAACGGGCCCATAAGGTAAAGGGAATCCCAAAGGACGGTCAGTGGATGGTCATCCCCGGTTCGTCTTCACCCTCTCCAGTGCCTGGTCGAGGACCCGGCTGCCCTGCGGCGGCAGGTCCGGCTCGAAGGTCCAGGCGTGGTGGACCCACGGGTCGGCGAGGTGGTCGTCCGGGACCGGGGAAAGCCTCATCAGCGAGCGCCACAGCGGGTCCAGCAGCGGCCCGTACGCCGAGGCCTCGTCACGGTCGGCGACCATCAGCAGGTGCACGCCCACCGCCGGACCCTCGTCGGCCAGGTAGCGCAACTGGGTGACGGCACGGTCGTCGAAACCGTGCGGGAAGTCGTGCACGATCAGCAGCTGGTCGGCCGTGTCCACATCGGCCGGCAGGTCCTCCGGGGCCCCGGCCCGCACCGCCATCTGTACGAGGTCCACGCGCCGGGTCAGCCGCGCCAGGGTCTGGGTGACCCCGGCGGAGCCCGCGGCGGGCGGCGCGGCCAGCACCCCGGCCCGTACCAGCGGCGCCAGCGAGGCGGCTCCGGCGCCGGCCGCGTCTATGACGTGGACGGAGATGCGGTCGGCGGGGTGGACCGCGAGCAGCCGTGCGGCGTGCGCGACGGCCATGTCCATGGCGGCCCGGCGCAGCCGGTCGGTGTCCATGGCCATCGCGGCCTCGGAGCCGGTGCGGCCGTTGTCGATCCACAGGCCGCGCTCCAGCGGGACCCGGACCAGCATCGGGATGCGCAGGTCGGGCCGCTCGGGGAGGTGCAGGTCGCCGAGGCGCAGCGCCAGCGGCGCCTCCTCGGGCGGCCCGGCCGTCCGGCCGTCGTGCCAGACGGGGTTGTCCCAGCGGGCGTACGAGGCCGGCAGCGCGGGCTCGATCACCTCGGACTCGGCGACGAGCTGCGCGAGGTCCCGGTCGAGCACGGCCCGGGCCTGCCCGACGAGCTCGTCGCGGCGCGCCCGGGCGGTGTCGCGGGCGGCGTTGCCCGAGCCGCCGAGGCGGTGGCGGGGGTCGGACAGAGCCTCGTCGAGCTCGCGCTCCATGCGGTTGTCGGCGAACTCGACGGCGCCGCGGTAGGCGGCGACCGCGCGGGCCAGGTCCTCGAACATGCCCCAGACCTGGTTGTAGAGCCGCTCCTCCATGGACCAGCCGGCGGCGTCGCCCGCGACGGGGCTCGGCGGCCGGCCGGGCTGCTGCGGCGGGGCCGCCTGCGGGGCGGGCTCGGGGGGCTCGGTGCTGGTGGGGCGGCGGCGCGGGTGGGCGTAGCTGATGGTCGCGTCGCCCGGGCCCGGTGCCGCGGCCGGTGCGGAAGCCGGGCCCGGGCCCGGGCCCTGGGCCTGGGCCGCGGCCGCAGTGGCGGGCGGCTGCGCGGGCGCGGGGCCCGGCGTGCCCGCGTAGGGGACTCCGGAAACCGGGACGGCGTCGGAGTCGGCCGCCACGGGGACGGGGTCCGCCGCGGCCGGAGCCGCGACGCAGGCGTGCACGCGCGCGGCCAGGTCGGCGGCGGCGGGGGCGCTGAGCCCCTGGTCGGTGAAGAGGGCGGGGAGCCCGTCTGCGTAGCCCTGGCCGACGGCGCGGACCTTCCAGGCCCCCTGTCGGCGGTAGAGCTCCAGGGCCACCACGGCGGTCTCCGCCTCCAGCCCGGTCAGGGTGTACTCGGCCAGCTCGGCGCCGTCCGGGCCCGCGACGGCCACGTGCGAGGCGGCGACGGCCCCGAACCGGGCCGGGCCGCCCGGGGGCAGCGAGAGCAGGACGGCGACCCGGTGCACCCCGGCGGCCACCGCGTCGAGGTCGACGGCGAATCCGTGCCGGGCGGCGGCCCCTTCGGGTGCCTCGATGCCCGGAAGGCCGCGCGCACCGGGGTGCGCGACGTCCTCCGGGCCGGTCACGGTGCCCCGCTCGTCCCCGAGCGAGGCCAGGGCGAGCACCGGGGTGCCCGCCGACACCGTGATCCGCACCCGATGTTCGGACAGGGCGTGGTTCTGCCCCCGGACCAGTTCGGCCGCCATCGCCTCGTCTCCCCCCGTTCCTCTTCGCTTACAGGTGCGGCAGGATCGACGGCATCAGGTCCTGGAACGTACGGCCGTTGGCCGGGTTGCCCAGGGCCGTCATCTGCCAGCCGCTGCCGACGCGCGACACCTTCGCCATGATCTGCGCGGTGTACTGGCCGCCGCCGTCGAGGGTGTAGCGGGCCAGCTCCTGGCCGTTGGTCTCGTCGACGATGCGGCAGAACGCGTTCTGCACCTCCTGGAACGTCTGGCCGGTGAACGAGTTCACCGTGAAGACGATCTGGTCGATGTGGACCGGCACGCGCTGCAGGTCGACGAGGATCGACTCGTCGTCGCCGCCCTGGCCGACGCCGCCGACGAGGTTGTCGCCGGTGTGCCGGACCGAGCCGTCGTCGCTCTGCAGGTGGCGGAAGAACACCACGTCCACGGGCTGCTTGTCGGCGAAGAGCACCGCCGATGCGTCCAGGTCGATCTCCCGGGTCCGCGAGCCGAACAGCCCGCGGCGCTTGGCCGCCTGCCAGCCGAGGCCCATCCGGACCGCCGTCAGGGTGCCCCCGTCCGCCTTCTGCAGACTGATGGCCTGACCCTTGGTCATGTTGACCGTCACGCGCTGTCCCCTCTCCATAGCCCACCCCGATCGGCGGGCGCGCAGCGTGTACCTACAGCTCCAGGGCATGTCGAGAACACGCCCTGGCCCAACCCTACTGACCGGCCCCGGGTCAGGCGAGGCCCGCTTCCTTCATCTGCCGCAGCTCCTTCTTCAGCTCGCTCACCTCGTCCCGGATCCGGGCGGCGACCTCGAACTGCAGCTCCGCGGCCGCGCCGCGCATCCGCTCGGTCATCTGCTCGATGAGTGCGGCCAGCTCCGCGGCCGGACGGTCGGTCAGCACCTCGGCGGCCTTGGCGCCCTTGGCGCCCTTGCCGGCCGTCTTGCCCTGGGCCGTCGCCTTGCCGCCGAGCGCGGGGACGGGGGCCTTGGCTCCCTTGCCCTCCTTGCCCTGCCGGTAGCCGGTGCCCAGGAGCTGCTCCGTGTCGAGTTCCTCGCGGGCGATCGTCGCCACGATGTCGTTGATCTTCTTGCGCAGCGGCTGCGGGTCGATCCCGTTGGCCGTGTTGTACGCGACCTGCTTCTCGCGGCGGCGGTTGGTCTCGTCGATGGCCTGCGCCATCGCCGGGGTGATGCTGTCCGCGTACATGTGGACCTGGCCGGAGACGTTGCGCGCCGCGCGGCCGATGGTCTGGATCAGGGAGGTGCCGGAGCGCAGGAAGCCCTGCTTGTCGGCGTCGAGGATCGCCACCAGCGACACCTCGGGCAGGTCGAGGCCCTCGCGCAGCAGGTTGATGCCGACCAGTACGTCGTACTCGCCGGCCCGCAGCTCGCGCAGCAGCTCGATGCGGCGCAGGGTGTCGACGTCGCTGTGCAGATAGCGGACCTGGATGCCGAGCTCCAGGAAGTAGTCGGTGAGGTCCTCGGCCATCTTCTTGGTGAGGGTGGTGACCAGGACCCGCTCGTCCTTCTCGACGCGCGTGCGGATCTCGTGGACCAGGTCGTCGATCTGACCCTCGGTCGGCTTGACCACGACCTCGGGGTCGATGAGCCCGGTGGGGCGGATGATCTGCTCGACGAAGCCGTCGCCGCGGGAGAGCTCGTACTTGCCGGGGGTGGCCGACAGGTAGACCGTCTGGCCGATCCGCTCCTGGAACTCCTCCCACTTCAGGGGACGGTTGTCCAGCGCGGACGGCAGCCGGAAGCCGTGGTCGACCAGGGTCCGCTTGCGCGAGGCGTCGCCCTCGTACATCGCGCCGATCTGCGGCACGGTGACGTGCGACTCGTCGATGACGAGGAGGAAGTCCTCGGGGAAATAGTCGATGAGGGTGTTGGGGGCGGACCCTCGCTCGCGGTCGTCCATGTGCAGGGAGTAGTTCTCGATCCCGGAGCAGGACCCGATCTGGCGCATCATCTCCAGGTCGTAGGTGGTGCGCATGCGCAGTCGCTGCGCCTCCAGCATCTTGCCCTGCTTCTCCAGCTCGGCGAGGCGCCCGGCCAGCTCGGCCTCGATGCCGGCGATCGCCTTCTCCATGCGCTCGGGGCCGGCGACGTAGTGGCTGGCGGGGAAGACGTACAGCTCGCGGTCCTCGCTGATGACCTCGCCGGTGAGCGGGTGGAGGGTGGAGAGGGCCTCGATCTCGTCGCCGAACATCTCGATGCGGACGGCCAGTTCCTCGTAGACCGGGAAGATCTCGATGGTGTCGCCGCGCACCCGGAAGGTGCCGCGGGTGAAGGCCACGTCGTTGCGCGTGTACTGGATGTCGACGAAGCGGCGCAGCAGCTGGTCCCGGTCGATCTCCTCGCCGACCTTGAGCGCGACCATCCGGTCGACGTACTCCTGCGGGGTGCCGAGGCCGTAGATGCAGGACACGGAGGCGACGACGATGACATCGCGCCGGGTGAGCAGGGAGTTGGTCGCGGAGTGGCGCAGCCGCTCCACCTCCTCGTTGATCGAGGAGTCCTTCTCGATGTACGTGTCCGACTGCGGTACGTAGGCCTCGGGCTGGTAGTAGTCGTAGTACGAGACGAAGTACTCGACGGCGTTGTTCGGCAGGAGCTCGCGGAACTCGTTCGCCAGCTGGGCGGCGAGCGTTTTGTTGGGTGCCATGACCAGCGTGGGGCGCTGGAGCTTCTCGATCATCCAGGCGGTGGTCGCCGACTTGCCGGTTCCGGTCGCGCCGAGCAGCACGACATCCTTCTCACCTGCACGGATGCGCTTCTCCAGCTCGGCGATGGCCGCCGGCTGGTCGCCGCTGGGCTGGTAGGGGCTGACGACCTCGAAAGGCGCCACCGTGCGTTCGATCTTCGATACGGGCCGCATGGGTCAACCGTACGACCCCCCACTGACACTCACGCCTCCCCACGGGATCCCGATGTCCGGCGGGTCCGCCGCGGAGCGGTCGGTTCCGGTCGGTACCGGACGGGTCCGTTCGGGTCCGATCGGTTCTGGTCCGTTTGTCGTAGTTCGGTGGCGGCCCGGTGATCTTCAACCCCATGATCGCCATGAAGCAGCTCTCCCTGAAAACGCATCACGCAAGTGCATCGCCGCAACGTCTGTCGCTCCACGCCCGTTTGAGGCGGGAGCAGGTCTCACGACCCGAGGAGAACGCGCATGTACGTCCGACCCGCCGCCGCGGCCACCGCCGCCTTCCTGGGCCTCACCCTCACCGTGCTGGGCGGGACGGCCTCCTCGGCCGCCCCCGGGCCGGACGGATTCACCAACCCGATCGTGTACGCCCACCGGGGGGCTTCGGCGTACGCCCCGGAGAACACCCTGGAGGCCATCGACCTCGCCATGCGGCTGGGCTTCGACTGGGTGGAGAACGACGTCCAGCGCACCAAGGACGGCGAGCTCGTGGTGGTGCACGACGACACCCTGGCCCGCACGACCGACGTCGAGCAGGTGTTCCCGGACCGCAAGCCCTGGCGGATCGCCGACTTCACGGCGGCGGAGATCGCGCGGCTGGACGCGGGCAGCTGGTTCGGCCCGGAGTTCACGGGGGCCCGCGTGCCGACGCTGCGCGAGTACCTCGACCGGGTACAGCGCAACCAGCAGCGGCTGCTCCTGGAGATCAAGAAGCCGGAGCTCTACCCCGGGATCGAGGAGCAGACCCTGCGGGTGCTGGACCAGGCGGGCTGGCTGGACGAGCAGCACGTGTCCCGCCGCCTCGTCGTCCAGAGCTTCGGCGCCGACTGCGTCCGCATCGTGCACGGACTGCGCCCCGACATCGTGACGGCCTTCCTCGGCACCCCCTCGGTCGCCGACCTGCCCCGGTACGCCGCCTTCACCGACCGGATCAACCCCTGGCACACCACCATCTCCCCGGACTGGGTGGCGGCGGTGCACGGCCTGCGCGGGGCGCACGGCAAGGCCATGGAGGTGGACACCTGGATCGTGGACGACCCGGCGACCGCCCGGAAGGTCCAGGAGATGGGGGTCGACGGGATCATCACCAACAAGCCCGACGTCGTGCGCGACGCGGTGGGCGGGTACTGACGCGCGCCGCCGGGGCCCGGGCGCCGGGCGGATCGGGGCCCGGGCCGGGCGGAGCGGGTCCGGGCCGGGCGGAGCGGGTCCGGGCCGGGCGGAGCGGGTCCGGGCCGGGCGGAGCGGGTCCGGGACGTCCGGAGCCGGGCCGGGCTGTCGGTGGCGGGCCGTACGGTGGACGCGTGGACAGCACCGAGCGGCCCCGCGGGCCGCACCTGGAATGGACCGTCGTCGACAGCGACCCCGTCGGCATCGGACCCCTGCTCCTGGCCGCGACCCCGGAGGGACTGGTCCGGGTCGAGTTCCATGCCGGGCCGGACCGGGTCGAGGAGATGATCGGCGCGCTGGTCTCCCGGCTCGGCGCCGACGCCTGGCGTCCGCCGCCGGGCGGGGAGGTCCTGCTCGCCGAGCCGGTGCGCCAGCTGGCCGCGTACTTCGCCGGAACCCTGCGCCGCTTCGAGCTGCCCCTGGACTGGCGGCTCAGCTCCGGCTTCAACCGGCAGGTGCTGCTGGAACTGGACCGCTCGGTCCCCTACGGCGCCGTCGTGGGGTACGGAGAACTGGCCGCCCGGGTCGGACAGCCCGGCGCGGCCCAGGCCGTGGGCAACGCCATGGGCTCCAACCCCCTGCCCCTCGTGGTGGCCTGCCACCGGGTCGTGGAGAACGACGGCGGCATCGGCGGCTTCGGCGGCGGGGTGGAGACCAAGCGCATCCTGCTCGCGCTGGAGGGAGTGCTTCCGCAGCCGCTGTTCTGAACCCGGGCCGCCTGACCGGTGCATTCCCGGTTCCCTCCCGCCGTGAGGGGTGCGAAACTGCCGCCGTGACCACTCCCCCGGCCGCAGGCCCCGCAGCGCCCGTACGCCGCCCGCACCCGCGAAGCGGGTGTACGGCGTGAGCACCCTGCCCCGCACCGAGCGCCCGCTTCGCCCGGTCGACCCGGCGGACCTGCCCCGGCTGCGGCGGCGCACCTCCGGGGTGCTGATCGCCAGCCAGATGCTGGGCGGCCTCGGCGTGCCCATCAGCATCGCCCTGGCCCCCGTGCTCGCGACCGAGGTCAGCGGGACCGAGGCCATGTCCGGCTTCGCCTCGACCGCCGCCGTCATCGGCACCGCCGTGGTCTCGCTGCCGCTCGCCGCCCTGATGACCGCGCGCGGGCGCCGTCCCGGGCTGGTGCTGGCGTACGCGATCGGAGCCGCCGGCGCGGCGCTCGTCGTCCTCGCCGCCACGGTCAAGAGCATGCCGCTGCTGCTGCTCGGCATGGCCGCCTTCGGCGCCGCGTCCTCCGCGAACCTCCAGGCCCGGTTCGCCGCCGCCGACCTCGCGCCCGCCGACCGCCGCGCCCGGGCCATCTCCGTCGTCGTGTGGGCCTCCACCATCGGCGCGGTGCTCGGACCCAACCTCTCGGCCCCGGCCAGCCGCAGCTTCGCCGGCACCTCCATACCCCAGACGGCGGGCCCCTTCGTGTGGGCCGGCGCCGTCTTCCTGCTCACCGGCGCGCTGATCGCCGTACTCCTGCGGCCGGATCCTCTGCTCACGGCCCGGGCCCTGGCCGGGCCCGAGGAGCAGACCCCCGCGGGACGCTCGCTGCGCGCCGGGTTCGCCGCCGTCAAGGCCTCCCCGCGGGCGCGCCTGGCGCTGGTGACCGTCGCGGTGTCCCACACCACCATGGTCTCGATCATGGTGATGACCCCGGTGGACCTGGGCCACCACGGCGCCGGGCTGGAGCTCATCGGCCTGGTCATCAGCGGTCACATCGCCGGCATGTTCGCCTTCTCCCCGCTGATGGGGTGGCTCGCGGACCGCCTCGGCCGGCTGTCCGTGATCGGACTGGCCGCGGGACTGCTCTCGGTCGCCGCGCTGCTCGCCGGCACGGCCGGGCCGAGCCACGCGCAGAGCGCGCTCGGCCTCTTCCTGCTCGGCCTCGGCTGGTCCGCCGGGATGGTGTCCGGCTCGGCCCTGCTGACGGACTCGGTGCCGCAGCCCGCGCGGGCCGCCGTACAGGGCCTGAGCGACCTCACGATGAACACCTCCGCGGGCGTGGGCGGCGCGGCCGCCGGCCTGGTCATGTCCCAGGCCGGCTACGGCTGGCTGAACGTGATCGGCGCCGCCCTGCTGCTTCCGATGGCGGCGCTCGCCCTGTTCACGGCCCGCCGCCACCCCGTCGCCAAGGACGGTCGGTAACGGTCAGTAGCTGATGTGGTAGGCCTTGCGGAGCGTCTCGTGCACCGTCCAGGTGGTCCTGTCGCCCTCCCGGAGCACGCAGGCGGAGCCGGGGCCCACCTCCAGGGTCTCGCCGCCCTCGACCTCGATGGTGGCGCGGCCGCTGACCACCACGAAGAGCTCGTTGGCCTCCACGTCCGTGACCACGCCGGGGGTGATCTGCCAGATCCCGCGGACCTGTGAACCGTCCTCGGCCTCCCACAGCACGCGGCCCGTCACGACGGGCTCGCCGGAGAGGATCTGGGCGGGGTCGAGCGCCTCGGTCTCCAGCTCCGAGTCCGGGATCCCGGGTACGGAGACGGCGAAGGAGGCGGGGGCGGCGCTGTGGTCACTGGTGCTCATGGCGGGCAGCCTAATCCGGCCGCCCCGCGCGCCGGGGTGACCAGAGCGTCCAGCAACGCCCCTGTCGGCCAGTCACCCTGTCCAGGCCGGAGGCGGCGCAGCCGCGGCGTTTCGGCCGGGGCGGGCGGCGCGCGGGTCACGTGCACGTTTCCCGCCGGTGTGCGCCGAGCGCGTTTGGGCGGGTGGATCCCGTGCCATGGATGGGGACATGTCACAGCACACAGCAGCTGCGCCCCAGGTCCCGGTCCTGTCGGAAGAGGTACGCGAGGCACTCGCCCGGCGCCGGCCCGTGGTGGCCCTGGAGTCGACGATCCTCGCGCACGGCCTGCCCCGCCCCCGCAATCTGGCGGTCGGCGTGGAGCTGGAGGCCCTGGTCCGGTCGGAGGGGGCGGTTCCGGCAACGGTCGCGGTCATCGACGGAGTGCCGTACGCCGGTCTCGACAAGGCGCAGCTGGAGCGGATCGCGGGCGGCGAGGGCGTGCGCAAGCTCGGCCACCGCGATCTGGCGCCCGCCCTCGCGACGGGGGCGACGGGCGCGACGACGGTGTCCGCGACGGCCTTCCTGGCCGCCCGGGCGGGGCTACGGGTCTTCGCGACGGGCGGGCTGGGCGGCGTACACCGCGAGTGGACCCGGACGCAGGACGAGTCGGCGGACCTGTCGCTGCTGGCCCGGACCCGCATCACGGTGGTGTGCGCGGGGGTGAAGTCGATCCTGGACGTGCCGGCCACGCTGCAACGGCTGGAGACGCTGGGCGTGGGGGTGCTCGGATACGGGACGGAACGTTTTCCCGGGTTCTACCTGGCCAGTTCCGGGGAGCCGGTGGACTGGACCGTGCACCGGCCCGAGGAAGTGGCCGCGGTGATGGCGGCCCAGGACGCGCTGGGCGGCCCGGAGTCGGCGCTGCTGGTCGCCAACCCGGTCGCGGAGGCCGAGCAGTTGGACCCGGAGCTGCACGACCGGGTGCTGGCGGAGGCGCTCGGGGAGTGCCGGGAGCGCGGGATCACGGGCCAGGCGGTGACTCCGTTCCTGCTGGGCCACCTGGTACGGGCCACGGGCGGGGCCTCGCTGGAGGCCAATCTGGCGGCGGTACGGGGGAACGTACGGCTCGGGGCCCGGATCGCGGGGGCCTGGGCGGAACGGGCATGACCGGGACGGGGGCGGCCGGGGGGCCGGGCTCCGGCTCCGGCTCCGGAGCGGGAGCGGGAGCGGGAGCACGGGCCCCGGCTCGGGCGGAAGCCGCGGCCGGGGCGGAGCACGCGGCCCGCCCCGGGGCGCTGGTGGTCGTCGGGGACGTGGTGACGGACGTGGTCGCGGTGCATCCGGAGCCACTGGCTCCGGCCACCGACACCCCGGCCCGGATCCGGACCCTCCCGGGCGGCGCCGGGGCCAACGCGGCCTGCTGGGCTGCCCGCTCGGGCGCGGCCGAGGTGCGCCTCCTCGCGCGGGTGGGCACGGAATCGGCGCGGTGGCACGAGCAGGCGCTGCTCGACGCGGGCGTGCTGCCGCGGCTGGTGGTCGATCCGGCCGAGCCGACGGGGACGGTGGTCGCGCTGGTCGGCAAGGACGCCGAGCGGACCTTCCTGACCGACAGCGGGGCCTCGCTCAGGCTCTCCCCCGCCGACTGGGCGCCGGAGCTGCTGGACGGCGCCGCCCGGCTCCATCTGTCCGGCTACCTGTTCTTCGCCGACAGCAGCCGCGAGCTGGCCCTGGTCGCGCTACGGGCCGCCCGCGCCCGGGGGATCCCGGTGAGCGTCGACCCGGCCTCGGCGGGGTTCCTGGCCGCGCTGGGCCCGGAGCGCTTCCTGGACGCCGTGGCGGGGGTCTCCGTACTGCTGCCGAACGAGGACGAGGCCCGGCTGCTCGCGGGGGCGCCGGCGACGGCCGGGGCGGCCCGGGCCGCGGCGGAGCTGAGCCGGCGGGTGCCGCTGGTGGTGGTGACGCGGGGCGCGGGCGGGGCCCTGGTCGCCGAGGGTGGCCGGGTGACGGCCGAGGTCGCCGCCGAGACGGCGCTGGCGGTGGACTCCACGGGCGCCGGGGACGCGTTCACCGGCGGGTTCCTCGCGGCCCTGCTGACGGGGGCGGACGCGCCGCGGGCCGCCGCGCAGGGCTGCCGGGCGGCGGCGCTGGCGGTCGCCCGGCTGGGCGGGCGACCGTAGCGGAGTCAGCCGCTTTGCGGTCCGCGCAGCCCCGTCCAGGCGGGGTGGCGCGGGTCGTCGGCGCGGACGAGGACGTCGGCCCGGTCCGCCGGGTCGGTCTCGGCCTCGTACCGCTCGAAGGCGGGCAGGGTCCAGCGCGCGGACTCCTCGGTGCGGCGGGCGAGCGCCCCCGGGGAGAGCCGGACGTGCACGCTGAGGTCGAAGGGGAACCAGTGGCCCAGCAGCATGGGGCCGTGCACGATCACCACGCCGTCCGGCGGGAGTTCGGTGTAGGGACTGCGGGTCGCCCGGTCGGTCGCCGGGTCCCACAGGTCGGGCAGTACGCGTCCGGTGCCGCCGGGGTCGGTCGGGCCGAACACCTCCCGCCAGAGCGCTGCCGTGTCGTACCAGCCGCCGAGGTAGGAGTCCACGTCCTCGCGGCCGAACTCGAAGCGCAGGGAGGCCGGGCGCAGGAATCCCTCGGCCGGCACCACCAGCACCGAACGGCCGCGCAGGCGCAGGGCGTCGGCGAGTTCCCCGGCCAGCACGCCGGTGCCGGCGGCGGGGGCGCCGTCGATGCCCACGCGCTGCCAGGCCGCCTCCGCGGGGGTGGCACCGCGCTCTTCGAGGTGACCGGCGAGCCGCTCGGCCATCCGCTGCCATGTGATCGCTTCCAGCTGCACCAACCCATTGTCAGTGGTGGCCCTTAGCGTTTTTCACGAGGGATCACCGGCGCACAGGGGCCGGCGGCCCGGCCTTGGGGAGGGGTCTGTCATGGCTCGGGAGACGACGTATCTGGAGCTGTCGCAGGAGGGTGGCGGCGCGCACAAGTTCTACGAGGTGACCGTGGACGGCACGGCCGTCTCGGTGCGGTACGGACGCATCGGCGCCGACGGCCAGTTGCAGAGCTCCTCCTTCCCGACGGCCGAGAAGGCCCGCGCGGCGGCCGCCAAGAAGATCGGCGAGAAGGTGCGCAAGGGTTACGCCCCGGCGGAGCGCGGGGTGCGCGCGGCCCGGTCGGTGACGCGTCGCCAGGTGACGTCGGCGCCGTCGACGGCGCGCGCGGTGGCCCCGGTGCTGTGGCGGTTCCGTACCGGCTCCTCGGCCTTCGGGATCCATGTTGACGAGGACCGCTGCTGGGTCGGCAACCAGGCGGGGGACGTCTACACGCTGAGCCACGGCGGTGAGGTGCTGGCCCGGTATTCGCTGCCGGACGGGGTGAAGTGCCTGGTCGCGGACGAGTTCTGGATATACGCGGGCTGTGACGACGGCACGGTGTACGACCTGTCGTCGAAGGTGCCGTTCGGGGCGTACGACATCGCGGCGGACGTGGACATCTTCTGGCTCGACATCCGCGAGGGCGTGCTGAACGTGTCCGACCGCAGCGGCGGGCTCACCGTCATCGACCACGAGGACGAGTTCCAGTGGTCGCGGCGGTCGGCCGGTTCCAACGCGTGGATGGTGCGTGCGGACGCGGACGCCGTCTACCACGGGCACAGCAAGGGCGTGACGGCCTACGCCCCGGACGGCGGCGCGCAGCTGTGGCACACCGAGACCAGCGGGTCCGTGCTGTTCGGCTGGCAGGAGGACCACGCTGTGTACGCGGGGACCGGGCGCAACCAGGTGCAGCGGCTGTCGAAGGCGACGGGCGAGGTGGAGGCCTCGTACCGGTGCGATGCGGCGGTGTACGCGTGCGCGACCTCGCCGGACGGGCGGCACGTGTTCGCCGGTGACTACACCTCCTCGGTGTACTGCTTCGACGCCGACGGGCGGCGGCTGTGGAAGCTGAGCACCGGGTGCGGGTCGGCGCTGTCCATGCAGTACCTGGACGAGCGGCTGTATCTGGTGACCACGGACGGGTCCCTCGTCTGCGTGGACGCGAGCGAGGCGGCGATAGCCGCGGCCCAGCAGGGTTCGGTGCCGACGGCGGTGGATGTGAAGTCGGCGGCCGCTCTGCCGGTGTTCACCCCGGCGGCCTCGGCGGCCGCGGTGGCGACGGTCTCGGTGGCCGCGGCGCCCGCGGGCGGCGTGGTGGTGGAGTGCGTGCAGCAGGGCGGCCGGATGCGCGTGCAGGTGGTGTCGGGGGGCTATGAGCCGTCCTGGAACGTGCAGTTCCCCCGCGGGATCCGGGAGGCCGGCGCCCGGTACGTGGTCGACGGACTCCACGCGGCCTCGGGGGGCTTCTACCGGGTCCGCGGGGAGATACGCCGCCTCGTGTGAGCCCGGCGCGGGCTCCCCTCGGGACATCGCGGACCCCACAGGACATCGGGCAGGACGTCAGGCGGGACATCACGCGGGACATCACGCGGGACATCCTGGGCATGCGCACGGCGCGGCCCCGTGCGGGGCCTCGGCGGGTACCGCGAAGGGGGCGTCGTCGGCCAGCGCGCAGGTCACGTAGAGCACGACCGGTTCGGTGCCGAGGTTGCGCCCGAGGTGGACGTGGCGGCGGCCCGCCGGTTCGACGAAGCTGGCGCCGGCGCGGTGCACCACGACCGTGTTGTCGTGCAGGATCCTCGTCAGCGTCCCGGACTTGACCACAGCTATCAGCGGGACCCGGTGGTAGTGCCAGCCGGTGCAGCCCCCGGGTTCTATGACGACCTCGCGGGCCATGAGGTCTCCGGTGGCCGCCGCCCCGGTGGCCGCCGCCCTGATGGCTGCCGCCTTGACGGCCGCCGCCTCCTTCGGGCGCCGCGCCGTCGACTGCCGTCCACCCATGTGTTCCTCCTCCATGGGCCCGCCGGGCCCACTCGACCGAAGGTAGGAGGACATCACGACGTAGGGGAAGAGTCTGTGAAAGTGCAACTACCCATCCCTACAAGGTGATATACGGCCCGAACGGCGGTATCACTTCGCCATGAGCATGGTGGTGTTCGAGTCACTTAAGCAGATCAACTGCGCGGAGTGCAGGCAGGGTCCGCTCCGGCATCTCGTCCGCGAGGCCGGTGTGCCCCGTTGCCTGGACTGCGCCGACCTCGGGCATCTCGTCTACCTCCCGCGCGGCGACGCGGCCCTCACCCGCCGGGCCCGTGAGGCCAGTTCGCTCTCCGCCGTCGTCGTCCGCTTCCACAGGCGCCGCCGCCGCTACGAACGCCAGGGGCTCCTCGTCGAGGACGCCGCGCTCGCCCGCGCCGAACGCTCCTGCCTCGCGGACGCGGAGGCGCGGGCCCGCCGCCGGGAGCGGGACCGGCTGCGCCGGGCGGCCGAGGACACCCGATTCACGGCGGCCTTCACCGCGGAGATCCTGCGGCTGTTCCCCGGGTGCCCGGCCGACCGGGCGGCCGCGATCGCCGCCCACGCCTCGCTGCGCGGGAGCGGCCGGGTGGGCCGCAGCGCTGCGGGCCGGGCCCTCGACGAGCCGGCCGTCTCGGTCGCGGTCCGGGCGGCCGTGCGGCACACCGACACCGAGTACGACGCCCTGCTGATGGCGGGGGTCCCGCGGTTCGCGGCCCGCGCCCGGCTGGCGGCGCGGATCGACGCGATCCTGGACGGGTGGCGGCGTCCCTAGGCGGCCCTAGGCGAGGCGGAAGCGGCGGTAGAGGAGCACTCCGCCGAGGAGCAGCGCGCCGCCGCCGGGCAGCAGGTAGCCGACGCCGTCGGCTCCGGTGTGGGCGAGCGCCGGGCCCCGCGGCGGGGCCGGCGGGGTGACCGGGCGCACGACGGCCGGCGGCTGGGCGGGCTTGCCCCCGCTGGGGGGTGCACCGTTGACGGAGGTGTTGCCGGAGGAGGTGTTGCCGACGCCGACGACGCTCACCGAGTTGCCGCTGATGTTCAGCGGTACGTCGACGGGGAGCCGGAGCCCGTTGCCGGACAGCAGCCCCGGAGAATCCTTTCCGCGCCCTTCGGCGACCGCTCCCCCGCCGTTCCCGGCACCCCTGCCGGAGCCCGGTTTCGAGGAGTGCGCGGACCCTGACGACGGATGCGAGGGCCGGGGCTCGGGATGTCCGTCGCCCTTGCCCGGGCCCGCGTTGACGCAGCTGTTCCCGGCGGCCGAGTTCAGCACGCCGACCACGCTCACCGTGTTCCCGCACACGTTCACCGGGGTGTGCACGGGCAGTTGCACCAGGTTCCCCGACAGCAGTCCCGGCGAGCGCTCGGCCCGCCCGCCCGCGTCCGCGTCGGCGTAGGCGAAGCCGCCCGCCCCGGCGACCGCCAGTCCGCCTCCCGCAACCACCGCCGCGATCAAGCCATTCCGACGACTGTGACGCATCAGTTTCCCTGCCTTCCGGAGGAGTCAGCGGGTGTTGCACCCGCACCGGAAACAACGCCGTAAACCCATATGGGTTATAGAGCCGGTACGCATTTCACTCCATCGTGTACTGGGTACTCCGTACTTCATGACTGATCGCCCGCTGCTCCTCCTCGACGTGGACGGCCCCCTGAACCCCTTCCGGTCGCACCTCGCGGGCCTGCGCGGATACACCGGTCACCGGATGCGCCCGGACGTCTGGATGGCCCGCCGCGCACCGGATTCCCGCAGCGCCCGCCGCGGCCTGCGGGTGCGCCTGCACCCCTCCCACGGCCCCCGTCTGCTGGCCCTGCCCTTCGAACTCGCCTGGGCCACCACCTGGATGCACCAGGCCAACACGATGATCGCCCCGCACATCGGACTTCCCGCTGATCTTCCTGTCATCGAATGGCCGGAACTCTTCGCCCGCGACCCCGACGGCCTCTCCTGGAAGACCCGTCCCCTCCTCGACTGGGCGGCCGGCCGCCCCTTCGCATGGGTGGACGACATGATCAAACCGAGCGACCGCGCCTGGGTCGCCGCCCACCACCCCGCCCCGGCCCTCCTCCTGCGCATCCACCCCCGACACGGCCTGCGCGACCGCGACTTCACGGCCTTGACGCGCTGGGCCGCGGAGATCAGCGCAGCAGGGCGGTGACCGGGTCCGGGGACGGGCGACCGGTGGGCCACCAGTCCTCGTCGTCCGGACGGGACTCGTAGCCGTACCAGAGGGCGTCGCGGCCCAGGCGGAGTTGGCGGGTGCGGTCCGTGAGCCGGTTGCGGTGGGGCCGGAACGAACCCTGCGAGGCGGCCAGGAGGGCCGGACGGGCCCGGTCGAAGGGGCCGGCCGGGGGATCCCAGGGCTCCTCCAGGGCGGCGAGCGCGCCGAGGCCGCCCTGGCGCCAGGCCGCCGCTGCCCGCGCGAGGTCGGTGGTGCTGCGCCCGGTGGCGCGGGCCAGATCCCGGTAGAGGGCGCGGGCGGCGCCGGTGAGCCCGGCCGTGGGGTGCGCGGAGGCCAGCCGGACGGCGTCCTGCCACAGGGTGAGCCCGCCGGTCGGGTCCTCGGCGGTGGTGAGCAGCGCCAGGGCACGGGCGGCCGCATCGGCGGCGAGCTGGTCCAGGGCGAGGGGATCCGGAGCCGCGGGGTCCGCCGGGTAGGCAGGCGGCAGCCCGACGGAGGCGGGCGCGCCCAGGGGGGCCGGCAGCAGCGGCAGGCTCGTACGGGCCAGGGCCGCGCGAGCGGGCACCCCGGGGAAGTCCGGTGCCGTGTCGGGCTGTTCCCGGGCGGCGTGCGCCGCGCTGCGCCGGGCCAGCTCGTCCAGCAGCTCCCGCTCGCCCCGGCCGCGCAGGAGCAGCAGGACGAACGGATCGGCATCGAGCAGACGGGCGGCCCGGTAGCAGAGCGCGGCGGCGTGCTTGCACGGCGGACGCGCGACGTCCGGGCAGGAGCAGCGCGGGGCGAGCTCGCCCCGGCCGGGCAGGATCGTCTCCGCGAGCGACTCCGGAACCTCCCGCTCCAGCAGCGCCGCCAGCGCCGTCGGGTCGGCCGCGACCTCCTCCAGCAGCTCGCGCCACTCGGCGTCCGCGAAGGCGGGCAAGGACAGTTCGGTGCGGTAGGGGCGGGGCCGGCTGCCCCGGACGTACGCCACGATCCGGCCGGGGGTGATCGTGACCGCGTCGACATGCCCCTCGACGGCATACACGCGCCCCCTGGTCAGGCGGGCCGGATCCCGGGACACCGATTCGAGGGCCGACACCCAGGCGCGGCCCCACCAGCTGACGGGCTCCACCCCGGCGGGCACGGTCTCGAAGGTGCGACGGCGGTCGTCCCGCGCGGTGATCATTCGGGCCTCCGCAGCGACACGAGGTCCGCCAGCTCGCGGTCGGTCAGCTCGGTCAGCGCCGACTCCCCGGAACCCAGCACGGCATCGGCCAGCGCCCGCTTGGCCTCCAGCATCTCGGCGATGCGGTCCTCGACGGTGCCTTCGGCGATGATGCGGTGGACCTGGACGGGCTGGGTCTGGCCGATGCGGTAGGCGCGGTCGGTGGCCTGTTCCTCGACGGCGGGGTTCCACCAGCGGTCGTAGTGGATGACGTGTCCGGCGCGGGTGAGGTTGAGGCCGGTGCCGGCGGCTTTGAGGGAGAGCAGGAAGACGGGGACCTCGCCGGCCTGGAACCGGTCGACGAGCTCCTCGCGGCGGGCCACCGGGGTACCGCCGTGCAGGAGCTGGGAGGAGATCCCGCGCGCGGTGAGGTGCCTCTCCAGGATCCGGGCCATCGTCACGTACTGGGTGAAGACCAGCACCGAACCGCCCTCGGCCAGGATCGTGTCGAGCAGCTCGTCCAGCAGCGCGAGCTTGCCCGAGCGGTGCGCGATCCGGGAGGCCCCCTCCTGCACGTCCTCCTTCAGATACTGCGCCGGGTGGTTGCAGATCTGCTTGAGCGATGCCAGCAGCTTCATGATCATGCCGCGTCGCTCGATGCCCTCGCTCGCCTCGATCACGGCCATCGCCTCGTCCACCGCGGCCTGGTAGAGCGAGGCCTGCTCCCGGGTGAGGGAGACCGGGTGGTCGGTCTCGGTCTTCGGCGGCAGCTCGGGCGCGATCCCCGGGTCGGACTTCTTGCGCCGCAGCAGGAACGGCCGTACCAGCGCCGCCAGCCGGGCGACCGCCGCCTCATTGCCCCCGTCCTCCTCCTGCTGGTGCTCCACCGGGCGGGCGTGGCGGGCCCGGAACGCGGTGAGCGGCCCGAGCAGCCCCGGCGTGGTCCAGTCGAGGAGCGCCCACAGCTCGGAGAGGTTGTTCTCCACCGGGGTACCCGTCAGCGCCACCCGGGCCGGCGCGGGAATGGTGCGCAGCGCCTTGGCGGTCGCCGAGTACGGGTTCTTCACGTGCTGGGCCTCGTCCGCGACGACCATGCCCCAGCTCTGCTCCGCGAGCCGGGCGGCCGCCGCCCGCATGGTCCCGTAGGTGGTGAGGACGAAGCCCCCCGCCAGGCCCTCCAGGCTGCGGCCCGCGCCGTGGAAGCGGCGCACGGGCGTACCGGGCGCGAACCGCTCGATCTCCCGCTGCCAATTCCCCAGCAGGGACGCCGGACACACGACGAGCGTCGGCTCGGGGCGGTCGCGGTGCAGGTGGAGCGCGATCAGCGTGACCGTCTTGCCCAGGCCCATGTCGTCGGCGAGGCAGCCGCCGAGCCCGAGCGAGGTCATCAGGTCCAGCCAGGCCAGACCCCGCGCCTGGTAGTCGCGCAGGGCGGCCTTCAGCCCGGCCGGCTGCGGCAACGGCGCCAGCTCCCCCGTCAGCCGCTCGCGCAGGACGGCCAGCGCCCCCACCGGAACGGCCTCCACCGGCTCGCCCTCGACCTCGGCCGTCCCGGTCAGTACGGCGGCCAGCGCGTCCACCGGGTCCAGGAGGCCCAGCTCCCGCTTGCGCGCCTTGCGCACCAGCTCCGGATCGACCCGCACCCACTGGTCACGCAGCCGCACCACGGGGCGGTGGGCCTGCGCGAGCGCGTCCATCTCCCCCGGCGTGAGGCGGTCGCCGCCCAGCGCCAGCTCCCAGGAGAAGGCGAAGAGCTGGTCGGCGTCGAAGAAGGGCGTGCCGTCGGTGGCGGAACCGGGTGCGGTGGACCGTACGACGGCGGTCGCCGACAGCGTACGGGCCAGCTCGCGCGGCCAGTGGACCAGCACCCCGGCCGCGGCCAGCCGGGGAACGGCCGCGCCCAGCAGGTCCTCCAGCTCCGGGTCCGACAGCGCCAGGACATCGGGAACGGGCTGGTCCAGCAGGCGCAGCAGGGGCGGCCAGACGCGCGCGGCCCGGCGCAGCGCGAGCACGGCGTCGATCCGGGCACGCGGCCCGAACCCGGCGGCGGCCGCTCCCGCCCACAGCAGACCGGCGTCCGTGACCAGCGTCGGGTCGGCGAGGCTGTGCACCTGGACGACGGCCGCGCCGGCCCGGTGGGTGTCCTCGTCCTCCGCCTCGTCGAAGAGGCGCAAGGCGGAGAGGTCGAGCCGCAGCGAGATCCCCACTCCGGTGTCGGCTCCGGCGGCCACCTGCGCGGCCCAGTCCTGTATCCCGGGGACGCGCTGCGGCTCCTGCGCGGCGAACGGCAGCCCGGCCGCGAAGGGCGCGGCCGGGGTACGCGGCAGGCTGTCGGCGACGGCGTCGAGGAACGCCCGGACCAGCGCCTCCGGTTCGGGCAGCTGGAGCGGGCGGCGGCCGGCGAGCGGGGTGGCGTACCCCTCGTGCGGGAGCGCGGCGGCGACCGCCCGGAGGTGGCCCACGTCCTGGGCGTCGAGCGGCCCGGCCCGCCAGGCATCGATGCCGTCGGGGGTCAGCCCGGGCAGCAGCCGGCCGCGCGCGACGAGGGAGAGCGCCTGGATGGCGGTGGTGCCCCAGGCACGGGTGGCGGGGTGCGCGGCGGCGCTGCGCGCGGCCCGGACGAGCAGCGGCAGGGCCGCGGTCACGGTCAGGGTGACGGCGGGGACGGTCCGGCTGCGGACTCCGCCGCTGTCGCCGTGCGGGCGTACGACGGTCAGCGGTGCCGGTGTCCCCGCGGCGGGCAGCGGATCGCCGTCGGGAGCCCAGAAGGCCACGCGCCCCTCGCGGGGCACGGCGCCGGGGAGGAACACGGCGGCGTGCCGCAGCAGCGCCTGCTCGGACGGCTGCGCGAGCGCCTGTGCGGACGCTCGCGGTTCGGCTGTCATGGTCTGTCCCCCTCCCCCGGCTCATACGGATCCCCTGCGCCCCGATTTTAGGCGCGGCCACTGACAACGCCGCCCACCTGCGAAAACACCGGGGCCAGCACCGCACTTTTCGCGCTGCGGCCGGTCAGCGGGCCCAGCGGCCCTGTTCCGTCGCGTAGCCGTAGACGGGACGGTTCGCCGCGGCGCTCGTGCGCAGCGGGCGGCCCCCGTCGTCGATGCGCAGGGTCCCGGAGCCGGCCGGCCCGCTCCAGCGCAGGTCGAGGGACCAGTCGCAGTCGCAGCCCGTCGTGACGGCCTCCACCCGCAGCACCACCGGCTCCGCCGCCGAGACCCGCAGCGGGAAGGCCGGGGCCGGGACCGGGTCCCCTGCGTCGTTCCCGGCGACGGGCCTGGCCAGCGGGCGCGGCGCGTCGAGGTTGACGGCGAAGCCGGCCGGGGTGAGGCCCCCGCCGCAGCCCTGCGACATCTGGTAGACGTTCCAGGCCGGCGGGGTCCTGCGCGCGGCGACCCGCACCTCCAGGTCCTGGAGGACCACGGTGCCGGAGCCCGTGCCGTGCAGGGTCACCTCCACGATCTGCGTCCCGGCGTGCACGGCCGCGCGCGCTGCCGCCCAGGCAGGTGCGTCGGCCTCCACCGGCGGTGCGGGGACGGCCCGGGGATCCTGCGCGGAGAGGTAGGCGTGGTCGCAGCCCGCGGTCCACACGTGCGTCCGTACGGCCGCACGCAGGGGTACCGCTCCGGGCGCCGAGGACGCCGCTGGTGCGGACGTCCCCGCGGCGGACGCCCCCGACCCGGGACCTGCGCCCGCCCCCGGCCCCGGACCCGCGCCGGGTTCCGCCCCCGGGTTCGACGCCGAGGCCGTCGCGCCCGTCGGTGCCGTCCCCGGCGCGGTGCCCGGCCCGGTCCCCGGACCCGTCGCACCCGTCGCACCCGCCGCCGACCCCCCGGGCTCCGCGGACGCCGTCGGGATCGGCCCCGGCCCGGCCGTCGCGGTGTGGCGCCCCGGCCCCGCCGCGGCCAGCACCGCCACCGCTACGGCGCCCGCCGTCAGCCCCGCCGCGGCGACCACGGCCTCGCGCCGCCGGTACCAGGGCCGCCGCGGCGCCGGCTCCCGGCCCGGAGCGGCGGATCCGGCGACCGCCGCCACCACCTGCTCCGGCACCTCCGCCACCGGCTCGGCCTCCGCCTCCGGCTCGGCCTCCTGCGGCAGCGCCCGCGCCAGGGCCCGCCGCCGCGCGTCCGCGAGCAGCCAGGCCCGGTGCAGCTCCACCGCGTCCGCCGGCGCGGCACCGCAGGCCCGGGCGAAGCGGTCCACGGCCGCGAACTCCGTCGGCACCGCCTCCCCGTTGCAGTAGCGGTGCAGGGTCGACGTACTCGTGTGCAGCCGGCGCGCGAGGGTCCCGTAACTCAGCCCCGCGCGTTCCTTCAGCTCCCGCATCAGCCGCGCGAACCCCTGCGTCTCCGCCGACCGCTCCGCCTCGCCCACGGCGTTCCCCCGTCCCGTGACTCCGTTCCATGCAGGGGGTGTTCCCCCAGGTGACAGCACGTACGGCCGTTCCAGTGTCCCGAATCCGCCGCAATCCGCGGTCCGACACCCCGGACCCGGGAAAGGCTCTTCACACGGAGCGACCGCACCGACCGCACCGACACCAACGGGGAGTACCGACCATGTTCCGACGCACCACCACCGCCGCCACCACGGCCTTCGCCGCCCTCGCGGCGGCCGCCGCCCTCCTGCTCACCTCCGGGGCGACCGCCACCGCCGCGAGCGCCCCCGGGTTCATCAACGGCACTGACCTGCCGCCGCACCCCACCTCACCCTGGTACGCGGGCAAGGTCGCCCAGGGCCTGCCCGAGTTCACGCCGTTCTGCCTGGACGGCGTGCTGCCGGTGCAGGGCAGCTGGCACCGCGACTTCGGCACCGAGTACGACACCGGCGCCGTCCAGATCTCGGTGCGCGCCGCCTCCGCCGCGGCCGCCGCCAAGCTGGCCACCGCGCTGGAGCGCAAGGTCGCGGGCTGCGCCGCCGACTGGCTGCGCACGACCCCGGGCGGCACCGCCTCCTGGCAGGACTACGGCAAGCTCCCCGTCGAGGAGGGCGCGCACGTCTACGGGGTGCACACCTCGATCCCGGACTCCGAGCCCGGTGTCCACCTGTACGGAATCGGACGCGACGGCTCCACCGTGACCGTCGTCCAGTGGGGCCAGATGGGCAACCTCGCCGACGCCCCCGTCCCCGCGTTCAAGAAGACGACCACCACGGCCGTGAACAAGCTCAACCCGTAAGGCGCACGGCGGTGGGACCATGGACATGAGGCGAGCCGAGGCGATGTCCATGCGTTCGGGAAACGAGCCGGTGACCGCCCGCAGTCCGCTGCGGTTGCGGTTCTGGCTGAGCCTGTGGGGGCTGATCTGGGCCGCCGCCGGGGCGGCCGCGTTCTCGCTGGCCGGCCGCCCCGGATGGGCCGCCGCCTGCGGGGCGCTCGCGCTGCTCGCGGCCGCGGACCTGGCCGTCGTACTCCGCCACATCCACCAGGGCCCGCACTACCAGCCCGGCCGCGAGATCCCCCCGTACGAGCCCCCGCGCCGCGGCTAGGCCATCCCCGGCGGTCAGTCCTCGAAGCGGGCCGCGGCCAGGTACTCCGGCTGGGGGTCCAGGGCGGCCGCCAGCCGGAAGTGCCTGCGCGCCTGGTCGGGCCGACCCGAGCGCTCATGGGTGCGGGCCAGTGCGAAGTGGGCGAACGCGTTGTCCGGCTCCCGCTCCAGTACGAGCTCGAACTCCAGCGCCGCCGGCCGGAGTTGGGCAGCGGCGAAGAAGGCGCGGGCCCGCAGCAGCCGGGCCGCCGTGTTCTCGGGGTGCGCGGCTATGACCGAGTCGAGCAGTTTCACCGCGCCCCGCGGGTCGCGGGCGGCGAGCAGCTGCTCGGCGGCCCGGAAGTCGATGACGTGCGTCTCGGGGCTCGCGGAGCCGGACGGCCGGCCTTGCTGCGGGGGCGTGGTGTCGGACACGGTCTGTCCTACCTTCTTGGTGGGTTCGAACTGGTCATTCGTAAGATCGGTGGGGCCCAGGGGCTCTGGGCATGGCTGTCATGGTTGAGCCGAGTGGATGGCTTAAGGAACATGGCCACCCGGAGCCCCGCGACGACTCGACCGCCAATTGGGATTTGCGGCTTGATCGCTTCGTAGGACTACGTCAGCGAGGTCGTCTGCGGGATGGACTGACGACGAGCTGACGGAGGTGGCCGTGCCCCAGATCTGGGCCGGAATGGATATCGGCAAAGAGCATCACCA
>NZ_JBFBBA010000015.1:0-177111 GCF_040682455.1 Streptomyces sp. NPDC051183 | reverse complement strand
CTGGTGCCGTGGATTGCAAGGCGGAGGAGGGAGCCACTGCGGAGCATTGGCGACTGACGACAACGCGGCAAGCCACGGTGCCAGGCGGGCCGGGCTACCCGACCCTGATCCGCCAGACACCCCCTAGCTGCGCAGGAAGGCCTCGATCTCGGTGGCGAAGGCCACCGGGGTCTCGTGCGGCGGGTAGTGGCCGGCGCCGGGCAGGGTGCGGATCCGGCAGTTCGGGTACCAGACCTGCCAGGTGGCGCGCATGACCTCGGCGGTCAGCGCGAGGTCGTACTCCCCGACGAGCACCAGCACCGGGACCGTGTTGCCCTTCACCGCGGCGGACAGGTCGAGCGGCTGCCAGCTCGCCAGGTACCCGGCGAAGGCCTCGGGCCGGGAGACGTCGAGGGAGTGGGCGACCATGTGCCCCAGCCAGTGCCGGCTCGTGCGGTTGCCGGTGACGAGGTCGAGGATGGCGCGGCGGTTCTCCGCGTTCCCGGCGGCGCCGTAGAAGAGCGCGTGGGTCGCGTCGTCCATCTCGTACGGGGCCGCCGGCACCGGGGTGAGGCCGATCAGCTTCTCGATCCGCTCGGGGGCGCGGACCAGGACCTGCTGCGCCGCCTTGCCGCCCATGGAGTGGCCGAGGAGGGAGAAGGTGTCCCAGCCGAGCTGGTCGGCCAGTTCGAGGACGTCGTCGGCGATCTCGGGGAGGCTGTAGCGGCCGGGGACGTCGCGGCGCTCACCGTAGCCGCGGTAGTCGAGGAAGGCGTACGAGAACTCCTGCGGGTCCAGGTACTCCAGTACGGAACCCCAGTTGGCGGAGGTGCCGAACCAGTCGTGCAGCACGATGACGCGGACGGGTCCGGTGCCGATCCGGCGGTGGGCGATGGCCATGCGTTCTCCCTCGGTGACGGGGCGGGCGGATAGCGACGCCGTACGTTCTGCCCACGGGGCCTACCATCACACCGTGATACCGACATCGGGCTCGGAGCCGTTGCTGATGGGGGACTTCTCCCGGCCCGACGGCGCCCGCCACCCGCACCACCCCCGCACGTACACGGTCAGCGCCCCGGCGGAGATCGCCGAGGTACGGGCCGTGAGTCCCTACGACCCGCACGCCGAGCACCCCACGGACCCCTATGACGGCGGGCCGGTCGGGTGCATGTGCCAGGAGGGATGGTGCCCGCCGCCCGCCACCCCCGAGCTGAGGCGCCTGCTCGACCCCCTCTCTCCCGACGGCATCCCGGCCCGGCACCGGGCCCGGTGGGCCGCCGCGGCGCCCGCGGGGCTGCGCGCGTACGCCGAGGCCCTCGCCGGGGGCGAGGCGGAGCCGGACCTGCCGCGGGGGGCGCCGCTGAGCGTGGTGTTCAGCTGGCTCGGCGGCGTGCGCGACGAGCCCCGGGACGCGGCGTGGCTGCTCGCCGAGCGGGCTCCGCAGCGGCTGCTGGCCGGGCTGCCCACCGAGGAACTGGCCTGGGGCGTACGGGAGACGGACCGGGCCGGGCTGGACGCCGCCGTGCGGTTCTTCGCGAGCGAGGAGTTCACCACCCGCCACCCCAAGCGGCGCCGGGTCCCCGACACCGCGCGCGACCTGCTGCTGCGGCACGCGCGCAGCCACCGCCCCGGCGACCTCACGGTCCTGGAGCGGCGGCTGCTGCGTACGCCGGACGACCGCGTCAGACGGTCCTGAGCGCCGGGTCGGAGACGCCCGGGGCGCCCGTCTCGACGTGGCCGGCGAAGCGGCGCAGGAAGGTGGTGTCGGCGTCGGAGACGACCTTGACGTCGTACCAGCGGCCCGTGGTGCGCAGGTCGACCGTGTGGGCGACCGTGGCGCCGGGGTTGACCTTGAAGGTCTGGGCGGCCCCGCCGTAGGCATTGGTCACCGTGAGGTTGACGGCGGCGGTGCCGGAGTTCGTCAGGGTGAGGTCGAGGTTGCCGGTGGCGTCCGCGTGGCGGGCGGTGGCCTCGGGTCCGGCCTTCTTGGCCGGGCCCTTCCAGGTGCGCAGGAAGCCGTTCGGGCCCCAGACGGTGAGGTTGATCTGGTTGCCGGTGGAGCTGCTGGTGCTCCAGGTGTCGGACAGGGTCTTGCCCGCCTCGACCGTGTAGGGCCAGGGGCCGTCCGTCCGGTTGCCCGAGGTGCTGTGGAAGTGGGCGCCGAGGGACGGGCCGCTGGAGAAGGTCAGCGTGAACTTGCCCGTGGAGGGGGTCGCCCTGCCGTCCACGTAGGGGGTGTAGCGCAGCGCACGCGTCGGCTTGCCGCCCGCCTCCTGCTTCGGCAGGGTGCCGGTGGCCGGCGGGACGGGGTGGTAGGACGGGTGGGTGTTGTGGTCCGGCGGGATGTAGTCGGCCGTGGAGGGCAGGGAGGCCGGGGAGGCGTCCGCCCGCGTGAAGTCGAAGGCGGAGGTCAGGTCCCCGCAGACGGCGCGGCGCCACGGCGAGATGTTGGGCTCCTGCACGCCGAAGCGCTTCTCCATGAAGCGGATCACCGAGGTGTGGTCGAAGGTCTCGGAGCAGACGTAGCCGCCCTTGCTCCACGGTGAGACCACGATCATCGGGACGCGCGGGCCGAGCCCGTAGGGTCCGGCCGAGTAGCCGCCGCCCCCGGCGTACAGGTCCTTGGACACGTCGGCGGTGGACAGGCCCCAGGCCGAGGACGTCGGCGGGTACGGGGGCACGACGTGGTCGAAGAAGCCGTCGTTCTCGTCGTAGGTGATGAAGAAGGCGGTCTTCGCCCACACCGCCGGGTTCGCGGTGAGCGCGTCGAGGACCTGCGAGATGTACCAGGCGCCGAAGTTGGTGGGCCAGTTCGGGTGCTCGCTGAAGGCCTCGGGGGCGGCGATCCAGGAGATCTGGGGCAGGGTGCCGCCCACCACGTCGGCCCGCAGCTTGTCGAAGTAGCCGTCGCCCGCCTTGGCGTTCGTGCCGGTACGGGCCTTCTCGTACAGGGCGCTGCCGGGCTGGGCGTTGCGGTAGTTGTTGAAGTACAGCAGCGAGTTGTCGCCGTAGTTGCCGCGGAAGGCGTCGCTGATCCAGCCCCACGAGCCGGCGGCGTTCAGGCCGTCGCCGATGTCCTGGTAGACCTTCCAGGAGACCCCGGCCGCCTCCAGCCGCTCGGGGTACGTCTTCCAGCCGTAGCCCGCCTCCTGGTTGCCGAGGACCGGGCCGCCGCCGACGCCGTCGTTGCCCGTGTGACCCGTCCACATGTAGTAGCGGTTGGGGTCGGTGGCACCGATGAAGGAGCAGTGGTAGGCGTCGCAGACGGTGAAGGCGTCCGCGAGCGCGTAGTGGAACGGGATGTCGTTCCGCGTCATGTACGACATGGTGGTGGCCGTCTTGGCGGGCACCCACTTGTCGTACTTGCCGTTGTTGTACGCCTGGTGCCCGCCGGCCCAGTCGTGGTTCAAGCCCTCGACGAACTGCATCCCCAGGTTGTTGACCTGCGGGTTGAAGGGGAGGATGTCCTTCGTCCCGTTGGACTGGTGGAAGACGGACTTGCCGTTGTCCTGCAGGACCGGACGCGGGTCACCGAAGCCCCGTACGCCCTTCATCGAGCCGAAGTACTGGTCGAAGGACCGGTTCTCCTGCATGAGCACGACGATGTGCTCGATGTCCTGGATGGTTCCGGTGCTGCCCTGCGCCGGAATGGCGGCGGCGCGCGCGATGCTCTCGTTGAGCATCGCGGCGGCGGCACTGCCGCCTGCGATCTGCAGGAACCTACGGCGATTCAGTTCTGCCATGACGTGACGACCTCTGTGGAGTGAGGGGGGTGTCGAGGGGCGCCCCAAGAACAGCGCCCCCGGCGTACCGGCTGGAGTTCCTTTCGTGACACTGCGCCGTACACCTGGAGAACGGAAGGCCTCCCGCACCGATTCGTGCCCCGTGCACCCCTCCTGTCGCCGGGGTCCGGCCATGCCGAAGGGCCGGCTCCGCCGAGCGGAACCGGCCCTTCGTGCGGTCGGCGGTGGAGCGGCTCGCCCGGTCAGCCCTCGGTGGGGTGCAGGCGCAGGGAGATGGAGTTGATGCAGTAGCGCTGGTCCGTCGGGGTGGGGTAGCCCTCGCCCTCGAAGACGTGGCCCAGGTGGGAGCCGCACTTCGCGCAGAGGACCTCGGTGCGGACCATGCCGTGGGAGACGTCCGCCTTCAGTTCGACCGCCTCGGAGTCCTTGGGGTCGAAGAAGGACGGCCAGCCGCAGTGCGACTCGAACTTCTCCGTGGAGCGGAAGAGTTCGGAGCCGCAGGCGCGGCAGGCGTAGACGCCCTCCGTCTTGGTGTCCGTGTACTCACCGCGGAAGGCCGGCTCGGTGCCGGCGAGGCGCAGCACCTGGTACTCGGACGGGGTCAGCTCCGCCTGCCACTGCTCGTCCGTCTTCTCGACCTCGTACGACATGACTCTCCCGCTCCTCGTGTCTTCAGCTCGACAGGCGGGCGAGGATGGCCGGACCGAGGTCCGTGACGTCGCCCGCGCCCATCGTGAGAACGAGATCGCCGGGCTTGGCCATTCCCGCGACGACCTCGGCGACGGCGCCCTTGTCGTGCTCGGCGGTGACGTCGGCGCCCGCGGTCCGGGCGGCCGCGATGATGATCTCGCTGGTGACCCCGGGGAGCGGGTCCTCGCGGGCGGGGTAGATGTCCAGGACCACGGAGGCGTCGGCGAGCGCCAGGGCCTGGCCCATCTCCTTGCCGAGCTCCTGGGTGCGGGAGAAGAGGTGGGGCTGGAAGACGACCAGGATGCGCGAGTCCCCGGCGGCGCCGCGGATGGCCTCCAGGTCGGCGGTCATCTCGGTGGGGTGGTGCGCGTAGGAGTCGATGACCTGTACGCCGGCCGCCTCGCCCTTGAGCTGGAGGCGGCGCTTGACCCCGGTGTACTTGCCGAGGGCCGAGGCGAGGTTGTGCGCCGGGATGCCGAGGGCGACGCCGGCGGCGAGGGCCGCGACGGCGTTGTGCGCGTAGTGGCGGCCGGGCACGGAGACGGTGAAGGTGAGCATCCGGCCGTCGATGACGACGGTGACCTCGCTGGTCAGGCCGCGCGGGGTGATCTTCGTGATCCGGACGTCGGCCTCGGGCTCCTCGCCGTACGTGACGACGGTGAGGCCCTCCTTGCCGCGGACCCGGCCGGCGATCTCGGCCGCGCCCGCCTGGCCGTGGGCGACGACCAGGGTGCCGCCGGGCTCGATCTTGCCGACGAAGGTCTCGAAGGACTCGTAGATCTCGTCCATCGACGCGTAGTTCGCGTGGTGGTCGAGCTCGGCGTTGAGGATGATCGCGACGCGCGGGGTGTACTTGTGGAAGCTGCGGTCGCTCTCGTCCGCCTCGGCCACGAAGATGTCGCCCTCGCCGTGGTGGGCGTTGGAGCCGGGGGCGTCCAGGTCGCCGCCGATGGCGTACGAGGGGTCCAGGCCCAGGGCCGACAGGGACACCGCCAGCATCGAGGTGGTGGTGGTCTTGCCGTGCGTACCGGCGACCGCGATCGGCCGCAGCCCGTCCATCAGGCCCGCGAGGGCGTCGGAGCGGTGCACGACGGGGATCCCGAGCTCCGCGGCGCGGGCCAGCTCGGGGTTGTCGGCGCGGATGGCGCTGGAGACGACCACGCAGGTGGCGTCCTCGGCGAGGTGGCCGGCGGCGTGCCCGATGTGCACGGTGGCGCCGTGGGCGCGCAGCGCCTGGGCGGTCTCGGAATCACGGGCGTCGCTGCCGGCGACCTTCGCGCCGCGCTGGGCGAGGATCTTCGCGATGCCGGACATGCCGGCGCCGCCGATGCCGATGAAGTGGGGCCGTTCCATGGCGGTCGGCAGGCCGGGCTTCATTCAGGTCGCTCCAGGATCGAGTACGGGTTCAGCCGCTTACACCCTATTCCTTGTGGGCGAAGAGCTTGAGCACCGGAACGCCGACCTTGTGCCGGGCCCGGGAGGCCCAGTCCCGGTGGAAGAACTCCTCCACGTAGTGGGGGGCGGTCAGGACGATCACCTCGTCGGCGCCGGTCTCCTCCACCACCGCCTTGAGCTTGTCGAGGGGGTGGTCCTCGACGATCTGCCCGACGGCCTTCGCGCCCTTCTTGCGCAGGGCCGCCAGGGAGTGTTCGAGGGCCTGCCCGGCGGGGCCGCGGGCGGCCTCGCCCTCGGGTTCGTCGCCCTCGCGGATGGCCTCGGGGAGCTCACCGAGCGCGACGTCGTCGATGGCGCGCAGCAGCCGGTCCCGGTCGCCGCGGGGCTGCATGAGGACGACGAAGGAGACCGAGTCGTCTCCGTGAAGGGTGGTGACGAAGTCCACGTCGACGGGGGTCAGCGGCTGCTCGATCATCAATACGCTCGTGAACACGGACGCCCTCTCCTTCGTGGGCCGAGGCCGACCGGCCCCTGCGGAAACCATCCTGCCCCGCTGTCGCACGGGGCCTGCGGATGTATATGTGCCCAGCGGAAGCTAAGCGGAACGACAAATTCCGCGCCTTGTCAGATCCGACGGTAGCTCGTGAAGAGGAACCCGGCCTCTTCCAGTACGCAGGCCGGTGCGAGCCGGTGCGGAACCGTGACGGAGGGGCCCACGGAGATCCGCTGGGCGTCCCCCGCCGTGAGGGTCGGCGAGATCGTCAGGCACAGCTCGTCCAGCGCGTCGGCGGCCACGAACTGGCCCAGCAGCCTCGGCCCGCCCTCGATCAGCTGGCGGCGCAGCCCGCGCTCGGCAAGGCCCCGTACGGCACGGGCCGGGTCCACGGCGGCGCCTTCGCCCGCCAGCACGACCTCGACCCCGGCCGCCCGGGCCTGCGCCACCCGGTCGGCGGGGGCGCCGGCGCCCGTGACCACCAGGGTGGGGACCAGCGGGGAGGCGAACAGCGGCAGCGAGAAGTCCAGGTCCAGGCTCGCGGTGACCACGGCGATGGCGGGCGCCGGGCCCTGGCCCGCGGCCTCGCGGCGGGCCGCGAAGGCCTCCCGGGCCCGCGCCGGGCGGTAACCCTCCAGACGAACCGTTTCCGCGCCCACGACCACCACATCGGCCAGCGCCCGCAGGGTGCCGAAGATCCGCATGTCGGTCTCGCCGGAGATGGGCTGCGAGCGGCCGTCGTGCTGGGCGGCGCCGTCCAGAGTCGAAACCATGTTCGCCCGCAGCCAGTGGCCGTCCGGGCCGATCGCCGGGTAGGCGTACGCCTCGGCGAGCTCGTCCAGCGACCACTCGCGGTCGGCCTGGTCTTCGGCCGAGGCCGGGTCGGGGGCTGATGTCTGATCGGTCACAGGGAACAGGCGTCGCATCGGTGCAGTGTGCCACGGCCCGTAGAGTTGAGTGCTGTGTCAACATCACTCTCGCCCTCCGGATCACTCTCCGGCCGGCCTCCGATAGCCGACGCGGGCCCGCAGGCCCTGTGCGCCCGCGAGCCGCGGGTGCCCGCCGAACGGCTGGTGGCCGAGATGGTGCCGCCGCCCCGCTTCGACTCGGTGCGCTTCGACACGTACGACCCGGACCCGACGCAGCCGAGCCAGGCCGAGGCCGTCACCGTGCTCAGCGGATTCGCGGCCGGTCTGGGCGGGGCGCACGCGACCGGGGCCGGCAAGCGCCGCTGGTTCGCGAAGAAGCCGGCCGCCCCGACCGCCCCGCGCGGGGTCTACCTCGACGGCGGCTACGGCGTCGGCAAGACCCACCTGCTGGCCTCCCTGTGGCACGCCACCCCGGCCGAGCCCGCGCTGAAGGCCTTCGGGACCTTCGTGGAGCTGACCAACCTGGTCGGCGCGCTCGGCTTCCAGCAGACCGTGCAGACCCTGGGCGGGCACCGGCTCCTGTGCATCGACGAGTTCGAGCTGGACGACCCGGGCGACACCGTCCTGGTGTCCTCGCTGCTCAGCCGCCTCGTCGAGCAGGGTGTGGCGCTGGCCGCCACCTCCAACACCCTGCCCGGCAAGCTGGGCGAGGGCCGGTTCGCGGCCGCCGACTTCCTGCGGGAGATCCAGGGGCTGTCCGCGCACTTCCGGCCGCTGCGCATCGACGGCCAGGACTACCGCCACCGGGGCCTGCCGGAAGCGCCGGCCCCGTTCTCGGACGAGCAGGTGACCAAGGCCGCGTACGCGACGCCCGGCGCGAGCCTCGACGACTTCCCCGGCCTGCTGGAGCACCTGGCCCGCGTCCACCCGAGCCGGTACGGCGCCATGACCGACGGCATAGCGGCCGTCTGCCTGACGGACGTCGGCCCGGTCCCGGACCAGTCGACGGCGCTGCGGCTGGTGGTGCTGGCGGACCGCCTGTACGACCGCGAGATACCGGTGCTGGCATCGGGCGTCCCCTTCGACCGTCTGTTCAGTGACGAGATGCTGAACGGCGGCTACCGCAAGAAGTACTTCCGCGCCATCTCGCGGCTCACCGCGCTGGCGCGCGACGCGAAGCCCCTGGTCTCCCAGTAGGTTTGGGGACGTCGGCCCGTTTCCACGGGCCGGCCGTTTCCACTTCTGCGAAGGGATCCACCATGGCTGCCACACGCAACGCACACGCCGTCTGGGAAGGCGACCTGTTCGAAGGCAAGGGCGTCGTCATGCTCGACTCGTCCGGCCTCGGCAGCTACCCCGTCTCCTGGCCGGCGCGGACCGACGAGGCGGCCAACGGGCGCACCAGCCCGGAGGAGCTCATCGCCGCCGCGCACTCCAGCTGCTTCAACATGGCCTTCTCGAACGGTCTGGCGAAGGCGGGCAACCCGCCGGCCAAGCTGACCACCTCGGCCGCCGTCACCTTCGTGCCGGGCAAGGGCATCACCGGGATCCACCTCACCGTCGAGGGCGACGTGCCGGGCCTGGACAACGACGCGTTCGTCGCCGCGGCCGAGGACGCTAAGCAGAACTGCCCGGTCAGCCAGGCCCTGACGGGCACGACGATCACGCTGAGCGCGAAGCTGGTCTGACGGGTCCCGGGTCCGTCCCGGGTCCGTCCCGGGTCCGGGTCCCGGGTCCGGGGACGCGGTGGGTGGAGTGCCCTGCGCGACTCCCCCACCCCGTCCGCGGACCCTCACGGCGTACTCCCGGCGGGGCAGCGGGCAGCGCTGTCGCACGGCGTGGTACCACGGGCCGGTCGTGTGTCCAGCCCCACCGCCGGGAGTCGCCGATGTCCCTCACCCGACGCAGCCTGCTCACCGCCGCCGGCGGCGGCATCGCCTTCGGCGGGGCGCTCGCCGCGCTCTTCGCCGGGCCGTCCGGCGCCGCCCCGGCCGCCCGGGGCTACGGCCCGCTCGTGCCGGACCCGGCCGGCCTGCTCGATCTGCCCGCCGGGTTCACCTACCGGGTGCTCTCCCGCGCCGGCGACCCACTGCGCTCCGGCGAGGGCACCGTACCGGCCAACTGCGACGGCATGGCCGCCTTCGCCGCCGGCCGCGGCGGCGTACGGCTGGTCCGCAACCACGAGAACCGCACCACCGCCGCCCTGCGCGTCCCCGCGGTCGGGGGACTGACGTACGACCCCCAGGCGCTCGGGGGCTGTACGGTCCTGGAGCTCGACCCGGCGGGGCGGGTCACCGCCGAGCGCGTCGCCCTCGCCGGCACCGCCGTCAACTGCGCGGGCGGGCGTACGCCCTGGAACACCTGGCTGACCTGCGAGGAGACCGAGGACCGGGCCGGCACCTCCGGCTACACCCAGGACCACGGCTACGTCTTCGAGGTCGACCCCGCCGACCCGCACCGCTCGGGCGCGGTACCGCTCGCCGCGATGGGCCGCTTCGCGCACGAGGCCGTCGCGGTGGACCCGTACCGCGGGGTCGTGTACCTGACCGAGGACGCCTTCGTCGAGCCCTTCGGCCTGTTCTACCGCTTCCTGCCCGAGCGGCCGCTCGGCGGTCCCGGCTCGCTGCGGGCCGGCGGCGCCCTGGAGGCCCTGCGCGTGCCTGGCCTGGCGAACCTCGCCGTGGTGGACCGGCCCGGGGCGGAATTCCCGGTGGAGTGGGTTCCCGTACCGGATCCGTCGGCGGCCGTGACCCCCGTCCGGCTCCAGGACTTCGGGCCCGGCGGGATCACGCACGCGCAGAAACTGGAGGGCTGCTACTGGGGCGACGGCGGCGTCCACTTCGTCTCCAGCTACGCCCGCAGCCGCGAGGGCTCCCCCGCCGACCACCACGGCCAGGTGTGGTTCCTCGACCCGCTGCGCGGCCGGCTGCGGCTGGAGGTGGTCTTCGGCCCGGCCGCGGACGTCCAGTTGCCCGGGGACTCCCCCGACAACATCTGCCTGGCCCCGGACGGCGGGCTGATGGTGTGCGAGGACGGCGGGGGCGCGCAGTACGTGTTCGGGGTGGCCCTGGACGGCGAGGTGTACCCGGTGGCCCGCAACGCCGACGACATCGGGCGGCCCGGGGCCCCGGAGTGGGGGGAGTTCGCCGGGGTGACCTTCTCCCCCGACGCCCGGACCATGTACGTCAACGCGTACCAGCCCGGAACCACCTTCGCCGTGACCGGGCCCTGGAGGTAGGACCGCAGGCCCTGCCGGGTCCGTCGTCCGGCCCCCCGTGATCCGGTCTTTCGCCACGTCGCGCTCCCGTTCGATCTGCTGGAGGATCGAAGGGAGCCGACGGAGTGAGGTAGGTAGCGGTGGCCAAGAAGGACGGCGCGGAGCGGGGCACGAGGAAATCCGCGAAGAAATCCGCGAAGGAGCCCGGAAAGAAGCCCGCGAAGAAGCCCGGGAAGAGGGCCACGGAGAAGGCCCAGGAAAAGGCACAGGAAAAGGCACAGGAGAAGGCGGCCGGGCCCGCCGGGTCCGGTCCGAAGGCCGGGGCTTCGAAGGCCGGGGCTTCGAAGGCCGGGGCTTCGAAGGCCAAGGGGTCGAAGGACTCTCCCGCGCCCGCGCCGGAGGGCGGCGCCAAGGCCGAGCAGGCCAAGCCGCTCTCGCTGCGCGAGCTGCTGCGCATCTCCGCCGAGCAGCCCGGGCCCGCCGAGGGCGCCCGCAAGGCCGGCCCCGGCATCCCGCTGGGTCCGCTGCTGCGCGTACCCGTCGGCGAGCGCGTCGACCTCGCCGCCCTCCACCCCGCCGCGACCCCGGCCGGCCCCACCGACAAGGCGGCCGGCGTGGCGGCCACCGCCCAGCTGGCCGACCGGCTCGCCTCCCTCCAGGAGCGGCTCTACGCCGCGAGCACCGCGGGGGACCGCCGCCGCGTCCTGCTCGTGCTCCAGGGCATGGACACCAGCGGCAAGGGCGGCACGGTCAAGCACGTGATCGGCCTCTTCAACCCTTCCGGCTGCCGGATCAAGGCCTTCAAGGCGCCCACCGCCGAGGAGCAGAACCACCCCTTCCTCTGGCGCGTCATGAAGGCTCTGCCCCAGCCGGGCGAGATCGGCATCTTCGACCGCTCGCACTACGAGGACGTCCTCATCGCCCGCGTCCGCGAGCTGGTGCCGCGCAGTCAGCTGGGCCGCCGCTACGCGCAGATCAACCGGTTCGAGAAGTCCCTCGTGGACGACGGCGTGACCGTGGTGAAGGTGTTCCTCCACATCAGCTACGAGGAGCAGCGCAAGCGGCTGATGGAGCGGCTGGACAACCCGGACAAGCACTGGAAGTTCAGCCCGGGCGACATCGACGAGCGCGCCGCGTGGCCCGCCTACCAGCAGGCGTACGAGCTGGCGCTGGAGCGGTGCTCCACCGATGCGGCGCCCTGGTACGTCGTCCCCTCGGACCGCAAGTGGTACCGCAACTGGGCTATCAGCAAACTGCTGCTGGAGCACTTGGAGGCCATCGCTCCGCAGTACCCCGCGGGTGACTTCGACGTGGACGAGTGCCGCGCACGCCTACTTGCCACATAGTCATATATTTTTCATATGTGACCATCTCAGCGCGTAGAGCGGCGGCCCTGGCCGCCGCCGCAGCTCTCAGTGCCGCCCTCGCAGGATGCGGGGGCGGCACCGGTACGTCGGACGCCGGCAGCCAGGCCCGCATGGGCACCCCCGCCGCCCCCGCACCCGCCTCCGCCCCGGCTTCAGCCCCGGCCTCCGCCGCCCCCTCCAGCCCCTCCGCTCCGCCGTCCCCGCAGCCGGGCGCACCCGGCAAGGCCCCGACCCTGGCCCCCGGCCCGAACGGCCTGACCCCCGTATTCGAGCGGGCGAAGCAGCACACCGACAAGACGGTGGCACTGACCTTCGACGCCGACATGACCTCCGACCAGGGCCCGCGCGCCGCGGGCGGCGAGCGCTTCGACAACCCGCAGCTGATCTCCACGCTGCGCACGCTCCAGGTGCCCTCGACCGTCTTCATGACGGGCCGCTGGGCCGAGGAGTACCCGGACCAGGCGAAGTCCATCGGCACCGACCCGAACTTCGAGATCGCGAACCACTCGTACAGCCACCACGCCTTCAAGTCCCCCTGCTACGGACTCCCCGCGCTCGACGGCGCCGCGGCCCGGGCCGACGTGGACAAGGCCTTCGCCGCCTTCCGCAAGGCGGGGGCCGTCAACACCGTCCCCTACTTCCGCTTCCCCGGCGGCTGCTACGACGACCAGGCGCTGCGGGCCCTGGCCGCCGCCAGGGTCACGGCGGTCCAGTGGGACGTGGTCAGCGGGGACGCCTTCGCCAAGGACCCCGACGCGGTGGCCGAGCAGGTGCTCGCCGGGGTGAAGCCCGGCTCGGTGGTGGTCATGCACTGCACGCGCAGCGCCGCGCCGGTCACCGAGGAAGCCATCCGCAGAATCGTTCCGGAGCTGCGGGGGCGCGGCTACCGCTTCGTGAAGGTGTCCGAGCTCATCGGGAATTGAACCGGGCCCCGGCTCAGCCGGAGCAGGCCGTGCGCTGGGCTTCCTGCCACTCGCACACCGGGCACAGCACCACGCCCGGGGTCGCGACCCCGTACTCGGTGGGCTTGCCGCACTCCAGGCAGTCGGCGTACGGCGGCCCGTCCACGCGCCCGGCCGGGGCCGTCGGCGCCGCCGTGGTGCGGCAGTACGACTCGCCGCGCTCGGACCGGTCCATGCGTACGAGCGTACCCGGGGCCGCCGCCGGGCGCGGCGGCGGCCCCGGGCCGGACGAGCCGCGGAGCGTCAGATCCCGGCGTCGGCGTCCGCGTCGGCCAGGCCGAACCCGCGCAGCCGGTGCGGGTCCGCGATCACGTCGATGGCGAGGATCTTCCCGTCCGCGACGATGAAGGCCATGATCGACATCGGGCGGCCCTCGACGACCACCGTGACCCCGGCGGCGCCGTTGATCAGCGCCGGGCGGGCGAACGGCGCCACGCTGCTGAACGTGACCGCCTGTCCGGCCACGGTCCGCGCCCCGTTCAGTACGACCGTGAGCCCGGACCGCGCGACACCGCCGTCGGAGCGCAGTACGACGTCCGGGTCGAGCACGGCCACGAGTGCCTCGAAGTCCCCGTCGCGCGTGGCGGCGAAGAAGGCGTTGACGACCTGGCGCTGGCGGGTGAGGTCCGGATCCGGCGGCGGGGCCTGCCCCTGCACCCGGCGGCGGGCCCGGCTCGCGAGCTGCCGGGTGGCGGCCGGGGTCTTGTCGAGCAGCGTGGCGATCTCGTCGAACGGCACGGCGAACATGTCGTGCAGTACGAAGGCGAGCCGCTCGGCCGGCGCCAGGGACTCCAGCACCACCATCAGCGCCAGCCCGACCGAGTCGGCCAGCAGGACCTCCTGCTCGGGGTCGATCACCTCGCCCCGGGTGATCAGCGGGTCGGGCATCCGGGACCCACCGGGCTCGCGGGACTCGTCGAGGGAGTCCTCGCGCCGCGTCTCGCGCGAACGCAGGAGGTTCAGGCACACCCGCGCGGCGACCGTGGTGAGCCACCCGCCCAGGTTCTCGACGTCACTGGTGTCGGTGCGGTCGAAGCGCAGCCAGGTGTCCTGCACCGCGTCCTCGGCCTCGCTGATCGAGCCGAGCATCCGGTAGGCCACCGCTTGCAGATGGGCCCGGTGCTCCTCGAAGCGGGCCGCGAGCAGGAGGCTCTCGTCCACCGTGTCGGTTCCCATTCAGTGCGCCGCGGTGGTCTCGGTGACCTCGCTCGGGCGGACGATGACGAAGCCCTCGCCGCTCAGCTTCAGCTGGACGGCCTCGCCGGAACCGCCGCGGATCATCGAGCCGACCGACTGGGAGCGGTGCAGACCCGTCTCCAGGCGGGCGCTCCAGCCGACCACCGCGTCGGTGTCCACGAACACCGGGGACTGCGCGGTGACCGGGATGATGATCGGGCTGCCGTCGCAGACGACGGCGAGCTTGCCGGTGCCGGTGAAGAGGCTGTTGAAGAGCCCGCCGCCGGTCATGCCGGCGCCCTTCACCATCTTGATCTCGTAGGCCAGGGTCGAGTCGAAGCACAGCACGTTGCGGCCGTTGATGGTCAGGGCGTCGCCGGGCTCGAAGTCGATGATGAAGCAGTTGCCGGCCTGGTGCGCGAACCAGGCCTCGCCCTGGCCGCGTACGGACATCAGCGCCAGGCCCTCGCCGGTGACGGCGCGCTTGAGCATGCCGCCTATGCCCTGACCCTTGCGCTCGAACTGGAGGTTGCCGCGGAAGGCGACCATCGAGCCCTGACGGGCCAGCATTTCACCGTTGACGGTGTACTTCACGGACTTGGCGTTCTGCAGGCTCATCCCGGGAGCGGCAGACGGCTGGGCCAGGTTCTCGGACGCGAAAAGATCACTTATCACTGCACTTTAACCTTGTCTCTTTAGACGGTAGAAGAGGAGTGCAACTAGCTTTCTATTCAGTCTACTTGAGTGCGTCTCATTGCCTATGGTGTTAGGCATGTTGCTGACCTACTTCACCCGGGACGGCTGGGAGTCCTGGGACCTGGGACGGGAGCCCCTCATTCGCCAGGACATGCCGGTCCTTGTTGATGACGACCTTCGGTTCGAGGACGAGCACGGCCCCCGCCCCACCGTCGCGGTGAACGCCTGGCTCCGCGAACTCCCCATCAGCGGGGTGCCGGCCGCGAAGTCCTGGCGCTCGTACGCGCAGGCCATGCGATCTTGGCTGGAGTTCCTGGCCTCCCGCTCCATGCATCCCTTCGCGGAACGCGCAGACCTGCGGGCCGCACTGGGCGCCTTCGCGGAGTACCGGCTGGCCGGCCCAGTCGAAGCCCGATGGGACGGCGCCACCTGGAACCACCGCGTCAACGTGATGTCCCGCTTCTACTCCTGGGCCGTCGACAACGACCACTGCACGAAGGTCCCGTTCACGTACGCCATGGGCACCCGCTACAGCAGGGAGGCTGGCGCGATAGAGGCACGCCGCAACACCGCCACCGTCCGCCGCGCGAAGCCCCACGTGACGATGAAGTACTTGGAGCCGGAGTTCCGGGACACCTTCCTCCGGGCCCTGGCCGGGCTGGACCCGGACGGCGTCCCGGACGACTCCTTCCGCGGCCGAGAACTGGCCCGCAACGCCGCAGTGGGCGGCCTGGTCACAGCCACCGGCCTGCGCGCACAGGAGTTCACCTACCTGCTGACCTACGAACTTCCCTCCCTGCCCGCACGGCGGACCCCGGTCCCGGTCTGGTTCCCGCTTGCCGAATCCACGACCAAGGGACAAAAGGCACGCGCCACCTGGACCAGCCACCGGGCCCTTGCCGATGTCCACCAGTACCTCGAGCTGGACCGGGACGCCGCTGTGACCCGCGGCCCCTACCGGCCTCCGGCCCGCCTCGGGTCGCCGCTGTTCATCGAAGCACCCGACCACGAAGGCGCCCGGATCAACGGCCACCGCACCCGGTGGCGGCACCTCTCACCGGCCGAACGCCTCCGCCTGGTCAACACCGACGGCACGTCACCAATCGTCGCTGTGCAGTCCACCGGCCGCCCCTTCGCGGACTGGGACACCGTCCTCCGGCGCACCTCCCAGCGCATCCGGGAACGCTACGAACCCCGATTCCCCACGGTCCACGCCCACACGCTCCGCCACACCTTCGCGATGGAGACCCTGGAGGCCCTGGTCCAGGGCTACTACCAGCGGGCCGCCGCGCTGATCAGCGAAACCGGCGGAGACGGCGGCCTGGCCCTCTACCTCACGAAGACGGACCCGCTGATGATCCTTCGGGATCTCCTCGGCCACTCCTCCGTCACGACCACGGAGATCTACCTCCGGCGCCTGGACGTCCAGCGGATCTACCGCGACGCCTACACCGCCGCCGGACGCACGAACCATGACGCCGAGGCCGAGGCTGCCGCAGAGTTCGGAGAGGACGCCTGATGCCCGCCTACCTGCACCACGACCCCGTGCGGGTCGAATTCGTCTTTCCCGACGGGACCCGATACAGGACACGCTTCGACGGGACCGCGAACGACCAGCTGGCCGCCGAGCTGGCCGCCGCCTTCCCCGCCCTAGTCCACCCCCACAGAAGGATCGGCACCCGGAAGACGGCACTGCACTACGCCTCCTACCTTCGGGGCATGGTCCGTTGGCTGGCGGCGGAAGGGTTCACGGGCGGCCTGTCCCAGCTGACCCGCCCCCTTCTGTTCCGGTTCTGGATGGCCGTCACCGTCCAACACGCAGACCTGTCCCGCTCCCTGCTCCGCGCCGCCCACCAGGTCAGCGGCACCCTGCCGCCGGATGTCGTCCCGTACCTGGACGGGAAGCTGATCAAGGCCCGCCGTCGGCCGGATCCTCTACCCCCGTACACGGAGGGAGAGTGGCAGCGCATCACCGAAGCCCTGCAACAAGTGGTCGAAGAGAGCTGGGCCGACCACCGCCGGGCCCTGGCCGAGGCCGCCGGAGGCGAGGCTCCGCGAGTGGCCGGCCTCACCCCGCCCAACATCGCCCGGGAACTCCTCCGGCACGGGCCCATGTCCAGCAAAGCGTTCGCCGCGCACATCGGATGGCACCGGCACCGGGTTGAAGCGGCCAAGACGCTGGCTCCCGTACGGGAGGCCCTGTATCCGGCAGCCGCCACCGCTGCCGCCTACCGTCTTCTCCTCGGCGTCTACAGCGGGGTTGTACCAGACGGCCTGTCCGGCCTTGGAATCGGTGACGTGACGTGGGCTGGAGACTCCTCCATCCTCCTGGACTACGTGAAGGGCCGGCGCGGTCCGGAGTCGGTCAAGCTCACCGGCCGAGCGGTCCGCCTGATCGAACGATGGCTAGAACACTCGGCCCTCCTGCGCAAGCACGCCCGCCCCGAGGTCCGCGACGAACTCTGGCTCCGGCTCCGGGCGAATCGCTTCAAGGCCGAGTCAGGCGGCTGCGGGTACGTCGTCAGCGGACCAGACCCGGACGGGACCAACCTGCGGGCCAAGGACACCGGGCTGGTGGCCCGCATGGGGCTGCTGGACGACACCGGAAAGCCGTTGCAGCTTCACCCGTCACGTATTCGGACGACCTACTTGAACACCCTGAGCCGCAAGGGATGGACGGGGAATACGGCCATCGACCCCAACCACTCCGCCGCCGTGGAGGGGGACCGATACCTGACCGCGCAAACCCCGGCACAGATGGACGCAGTAGAAACGATCATTGAGGAGAGCCAGGCGGACATCCTCCGGCGAGCCCTCCCCCCGACGGTTCTCACCCAGGAAGCGGCCGCCGACCTCCCCGCGGAGGCGGCCCGGCTCGGCCTCACTGACGGTGCCCTGTCCGAACTCATGGCCGGGGAACGCGACGTGTTCACCGCGTCGTGCAAGGACCCCCTGTCCGGCCTTCACGGGCCGGCAGGAAAGCCCTGTCCGGCCCGGCCGTGGGTGTGCCTCCTGTGCCCTCTCGCCGTGTTCATGCCCCGCCACGCGGCCAACCTGCTGCGGCTCCGCGCGTTCTTCGCCCGGCAGTACCGGCAGATGACCACCGCCGAATTCGTCGCGGTGTTCGGCCCGTACGCCGACCACCTGGACCGGGAGGTCCTGCCCGCGTTTCCGCCCGCCGTGCTGGAGGCCGCGGCGGCCACCGTGGCCGACACCGACGATCAGATTCCCGTCCGTCCCGAGGAGATGACCGTATGACGACGCCCAGCGTTCTTGCGGCCACCGGCCGCCGGTCCCCGTTCTCAGGGCTGGACGTCTGCACGGTTGCCCAGCTGGAGATGCCACACGGGAACCGCGGCCCCCTGTTCGATGACGACCTATGGGATATGACGGGACTGGCCCGGGCCCCGAAGTCACTCACCCCCACCGCCCTGCGCTGGGACTTCCGCCGGATCGTGAACCCGGCGTGGAGGACCGTAGCGAAGGAGATGATCCTGGCCCTCCTCGCGCCGCAGGATGAGCACGTGGCCGTGCTGCCGCACGCGTTCCGCAAGCCCAAAGCGGTAAGCGCGGTGTACGGGCAGATCAGCGGTATGGCCCTCTGGCTGAACTGGCTTCATGCGGAAGGCGTCCGCACCCTGGCTGACGTCGACCAAAACCTTTGCGACCGTTACATGGCCTTCGCCTCCCGCAGCACCAGGCACGGCAGGACCGTCCAGCCCTCCACGCTCTTGAACCTTCTCCTGCCTGTGCAATACCTGGCCTTCTACAGCGGTCTGTTCACCCACGACGCCTACGCCCCGGGATTCACCCCCTGGGCGGGCAGGTCCGTATTCGAGGTGGCCGGCGCGAAGAAGCAGGCTGGGAACCTCTCCGGACCGGTCCCGGACCACGTCTTCCAGCCGATGATGGCTGCCGCCCTATGGGTGGTCGAAACCCTCGGACCCTACGTCGCGGAGGAGATCGAGCGCGCGCAGGCCCAGAAGGAGTCCCGCCCCACCATCGGCATCCGGTACTCCCTCTCCAAGCGGGACAGGGACAGGTTCGCGGAGCACCTGAATGCCTGCGTGCGTGACGGTGTGCCGCTTCCCCAGCTCGACAGGGGGTCGATCACTCAGCGGGTCCGGAGCGGGGTCTGGTCGCTTTCGGACCCGCTTCTGGAAGTGAACCTGGACCAGCTGGGGAGGGATGCCGGGGTCAGCAAAGAGATTCAAATCGGGCCCCTGGAAGTGCTCCGCCCGCTGATCGAAGAGGCCGCGGCGAAGGTAGGTGTGGCGGCCGTCCACGGCCGCGGTGCCGCCCTGGTCCAGCGGGCGGACGGGAACGGCACGGCGCCGTGGACGCTACCACTCGACTACCGGCAACTTCGAACCCTCGGCAGTCTCGTACAGGGGGCCTGCCTGGTCGTCACGGCGGCCCTTAGCGGGATGCGGGCCAGTGAGCTGGCAGAGCTGTCCACGGACTCATGTCTCCCGCCCACCCCCGCGTACAGCGGCGCCATGCGCTACCGGCTGGCGTCCCGACTGATCAAGGGCCAGGAGTTCGGCGGCGTCCCGGAGGAGTGGGTGGTGGTCGAAGAAGCCTGGCGGGCTGTCGGCCTGGCCGCACGGATCGCCCAGCGGGACGGATCCTTGAACGGGGCCCTGTTCGGCAGGAAGCGGCCAGCCTCGGCCGACATCTACATTCAGTTCCGGACCTGGGTCAACGGCCCCGAAGGCGGCCGCCTCGGACTGGCACCGATCCCTGACGGCCCCGTGAACGCACGGAACCTCCGCCGCACGCTGGCCATGGCGCTGGCCAACCGGCCCGGCGGCCTGATCGCCGCGAAAATCCACCTTAAGCATGTGCACGTGGCCACCACCGAGGGCTACGCGCACCGTCCCGGCGGCGCACAAGGCATCTTCCTGGCCGAGGTCGGGGAGGAGGAGGCGAAGCACCACCTGGAGCTGACCGCCACCGCGTTCCGGGAGTTCCAGGCCGGCATCATGCCGTCCGGCCCCGGGGCCCGGGACGTGATCGCCGCGTTCACGCACGTGGACGCCGCCCTGGCCGATCACCAGGCCGGGGAACCCAAGGTGCTGGGGTCGGACCGGCAGCTGGTCAACCTCCTGCGAAGCCAGTCCCAGTTCCTCCACGCCGGCGCCGCGAACTATTGCTGGTTCAAGGACCCCCATAAGGCCCTGTGCTTGAAGATCGCCGGGGCTCCGGTCACCGCGGACTCCAAGCCTATGGCGGGGATGTGCGACTCCGCACGGTGCCCGCAGGCCACCCACCACCCGGTCCACCGGAAGGTGTGGGCTGACAACGCCGAGAGGACGCGCGTGTTCCTCGGCTCCATCCCCCGGGGCCACAAGGCCGAACGGGACCGTGTCCGGGCCGACCTGGACAGATCGCTCCGGGTACTGGACGAAATCGACGCCGCCGGGACCGGCCCGGCCCAGGAAGGAGCCTGACGTGGCCCGGATCTCCGAGGAGACGAAGCAGCACAACGAGGGAGCGATCCGGGCCGCGATGGACCGGCTACTCCGGGGTGAACTCCCGCGCGGCGGCCGGTGCGACTTGAAGACCCTGGCCGCCGAGGCAGGCGTGACCCGCACCGGCTTCTACCCGAAGAAGGACCGGGCCGGGAACGAGCGGCCCGGCCCGTACCAGCACCTGGCGGAGGAGTTCGAGCGGCGCGTGAGGGCCGCGCAGGAAGCCGGGGAGATCATCGACCCCCGGGACGCCCAGATAGAGCGTCTGAAGGCCGAAAATGCCGGTCTGCGGGAGCGGCTGGCGGCCAACCGGGACACCATCGCGGAACTGACGGTGTTCCGCACGATGGCCGTGTCGCAGCTGGCCGCGCAGTACGAGGAAATCGAGCGGCTCCGTAAGGCCCTGGACGGCGCCGGGAACGTCCGCACGTTGCCGCTGGGCGGCCGTACCGGTCCCGCGTAGCCGGGACTGGCACAACGACCCTCCCAGGTCAGCAGAAGGGGCCCCACCAGGTCTTGGGTTCTGGTGGGGCCCTTCGCGTACCCGGGCGGTCAGGCCGCGCCGGGCCGCTGCGCGAGGATCTCCCGGACCCGGGCGCCGGCCTCGGGCGCCGGCCTCGGGATACTCCGCCGCGGTGCGGGCAGAGTGGGCACGGCCCCGCTGGACCGAGGCCCACAGGCGGGCCCGCCGGGGCGGGAGTCGGCGGGGACGGCGGTCAGATCCGGCGGGGCTCGATGATCACTTCGGGTGAAGACGACCGTACGACGCTGGCCGGGGGAACGATGGTGCTGCCCATGCAGACGCTCGCGGCGATGGTCGAGTGCCGGCCCACGGCGATGCCGGGGCCGAGGGTGATCATGCTGCCGGTCTGGACGTGGTCGCCGATCAGGCCGCCGAACTGGGACGTGGTGCACCGGTAGGGCGGTTCGTCGCCGGGGCCGTGCAGGGCGATTTCCTTGATGGGTACGCGCATGTCGTAGTTCCACAAGCTGATCGCCGCGATCACGAGGTTCGCGGACAGGTGGGCGTCGGTCCCGATGATGGAGTGCCCGACGCCGACCTGGTGGCCGAGAACAGCGTTCTCCCCCACGAAGGAGTGGGTCACTTCGCACCCGAAGCCCACGGACACGCCGGCGGCGAGCACGGACCGCTTGCGGACGGTCGAGAACTCGTGAACGCGGACCCCCGGCCCGATGATGGCGTCTTCGCCGATGATCGCAGTGGGGTGGATCTGCGCAGTGGGGTGGATCCGCTCGGGCACAACCTGTAGGGCGTCGTCATGGAGAGCGTCCCAGCGGGTGAGGAAGTCGGACAGCTCGAACTCGCCGATCTTGGCGTATCCGGTGGCGTCCAGGCCGGACGCGGTCGGGGGGCGGACGTAGTCACCGATACGGATGGACTCGGGCACCTGGCTTGCTCCTGGTCGTCGTCGGGGCGGGTGGTTCAGGCGGCTTCGGCGGCCTCACGGCGCAGGAAGTCGGGCAGGGCGGCGGGGGTGTTGTCGAGCCAGGCGACGTAGCGGGCCACGCCCTCGGCCGCTGTGATCCGGGGCTCCCAGTCCAGGGCGGCGGTCATGCGGGCCGTGTGGGCCGTCCCGCCGAGCGGGTCGCCCTCGGGCAGCGGCCGGTCTTGGAACTCGGCGTCGGGGTAGTGGTTGCGGATGAGCTGGGCTACGTCGGCGATGGATGTGGCCTGGCCGGTGCCGATGTTGAGGGTCTGCCGGTCGGCGCCGGGGGCGAGCATGGCGCGGATGGTGGCTTCGGAGATGTCTTCGACGTGGACGAAGTCGCGGACCTGTCGGCCGCCGCCGTTCAGGTGCAGGGGAAGGCCGAGCTTCGCGCGCATCGCCATCCAGGCGACCACCCAGGAGTGCGATCCCTCCTTGACGGTCTGCGGTTCGCCGTAGACGGAGAAGTAGCGGACCGAGGTATGGGAGACGTTGGCCTTGCCCAGCACGAGCATGGTCTGCGCCTCACCCCACGCCTTCGTGTTCGCGTACACCGAGAGCGGCGCCAGGGGCTGGTCTTCGTTCCATGTCTGCACGTCGTGGCGCTTGGGGTCGCCGTTGCCGTAGACGGCCGCCGAGGAGACGAACACGAACCGGCGTACCCGGGCGTTGCAGCGGCGGACCGCGTCCAGGAGGACCTGGGTACCTGTGACATTGGTCTGGATCGCGGCCATCGGGTTGCGGGTGCAGGCGGCCACGTCGGCGACGGCGGCGGCATGGATCACGTAGTCCGCTTCCCGGACGACGTGGTCCATCAGGGTCGCGTCGGCGATGTCGCCCACGATGGTGTCCCGGTCGGTGGTGTGGACGCCGAACAGGTCGGCGTAGACGGCGGCGGGGTAGGCGTCGAGCTTGCCCACGGCGATCACGCGGGCCCCGGCCGCGCGAAGTCGGGCGGTGATGCGGGAGCCGACCAAGCCCCCGCCCCCGGTGACCACCACGGTTGAGCCGGCGAGGGCGGCGGACAGGTCAGCGTCGGTCAACGTCACGATGGTCTCCTCGGATTCGGCGGAAGGGGGCGACGGGGAGGTTGCGACCGGTCCGGCTTGGGACCGCCTCCCCGCCACCCCGGCGGGCACCGCCCGGGCCAGGGGTGGGCTCCACCGGAAGGAGCGGTGGTGCAGCCCCGGGCGGGCTGATGAACAGTGAACGCCCCAGCACGGAAAGTGAGTACCGTGGGCGAAGTGGCAACCCGTTCAACCCGTTCAAGATCGTTTCCGAGGGGGCCGACATTGGCAGGGGACCGGACACCGAACAGCGCGTTAGCGGACGTGATCGCCGAGTCCGGGGCCACGTACTACGCGCTGGCCAGGGAGATCCGCTCTGTGGCGGCCGAGGCCGGCCAGCGGTTGAGTACCGGGCCGTCGGCCGTCGCCTACTGGGTTGCAGGGGGTACACCCTCCGGCCAGACGCCGTTCTACATCGCCGAGGCCCTGACGAGACGGACGAAGCGGCGGGTGACGGTCGCCGAGATCGGTCTAGGCTCCGCTGTCATCGGTGGCGTCCTGGAGGCCGATCCGCTGGCCGCCATCGCCGATCTCGGGAGATCCGTCATGCAACGTCGCCGTGACTTCCTCGGCGCCGCGTTCACCGCCGCCGCCGTCGGCCTGCCCCTGGCCTACGACCACGAAGCGGTCGCCGCGACGCTCCGAGCCGCCGAGAGCGGCGGCAGTGTCGGCCCCACCGAGGTGAGCACCGTCCGCCAGCTCACCGAGACGTTCCGCAGCGTGGACGAACGCATGGGCGGCGGCCACGGCCTGACCACCGTCACCGCCTACCTCACCGACACCGTCGCCCCGATGCTCACCGCCCGGTTCCCCTCCGCCACGGTCCGCTCCGAGGCGTTCGCGGCGGCGGCCCAGCTGGCCTGCCTGGTCGGGTGGAAACACCACGACCTCGGCCGGGAGGGCGCCGCACAGCGGTACTACCTGCTGGGCTATCAGCTGGCCTGTGAGGCCGACCCGAACGGCCATGCCGCGTGGATGATGCGGGCCCTGACCCATCAGGCACTTGACCTGGGCCACCCCCGCTCTTGTCCGGAGCTGGCCGAAGCCGCCCTGGGCAGGGCGGCGGGGAAGGTCGACCGGCAGACCGAGGCCCTGCTCCTGGTGACGTGCGCCCGCGCCTACGGGGCCGGCGGGCAAGGCGCCAGGGCGGCACGTGCCCTGCTGGCCGCCGAGGACGCCGTGACAGACACCCGGGACCCTGTCCCCGCCTACGCCGCCGCCTCGGGCCCGGTAGTGGCCACGGTCGCCTCCCACATGGGAAAGACCCTGACCGCGATGAACGACCACCGTGCTGCGGGGCGGCACTACCGGCGGGCCCTGGCGGGCCGCGCACCGGGCACGTACCAGCTCAAGCACGGGCTGACCATGGCCAACTTGGGGCGATCGGTGGCCGGGCAGCACCGGCACGAAGAGGCCGTGGGCCTTTGGGCCCGGTCGCTGGACTTCATGGGCGGCGTGGTCTCCGACCGCAACAGGCAGGCGGTCAGGGAAATCCAGGCGGCGGCGACCCGGTACCGCAAGCGCGGTGTGGCCGGCGCGGCCAGCCTGGACCAGCGCGCGACCGAACTACTGCGAAACCACGTGTGAGAGGAACAGCAACAGAATGCCGAAGATCGGGGTTGTGGTCCTGACCATGGGCGATCGGCCCGCAGAGCTGCGGGCCCTGCTGGACTCGGTGGCCGCCCAGGAAGGCGATCCGGCAACCGTCGTCGTCCTCGGCCAGGGCGTAAAACTCCCACCCCTCCCGGACGGCGTGGACGGTGTGGAGTTGCCGGAGAACCTGGGCATCCCCGGCGGCCGGAACGCCGGCGTGGCCTGGCTGCGCGAGCGGGGCGGCGTGGACGTCGTCGTGGTCCTGGACGACGACGGCCTGCTGCCCCGCACCGACACCTTCCGGCTGGTCCGGGAGGCGTTCGCCGGAAGGCCCCGCCTGGGTATCGCGGGCTTCCGCATCGCGGATGAGACCGGAGCGAGTCAGCGCAGGCATGTCCCCCGCCTGGGCGGCAAGAACCCGCTGGTGTCCGGGCCGGTGACGACGTTCCTCGGCGGCGGCCACGCCATCCGCATGAGCGTCATCGACCAGGTAGGCGACTTCCCCACCAAGTTCTTCTACGCCCACGAGGAAACGGACTTCGCCTGGCGGGCACTCGACGCCGGCTGGGATGTCGACTATCGGGCCGACATGGTGCTGCAACACCCGCGTACGGAAGCGTCCCGGCACGCGGTGTACTACCGCAACACCGGCCGGAACCGGGTCTGGCTGGCCAAACGGCACCTGCCCGCCGTCCTGGTCCCGGTCTACCTCGGGACGTGGGCCGCATACACGATCGCGCAGCGGCCCCCGCTGTCCGGCCTGGCCGCCTGGTGGGCCGGCTTCTTCGAAGGCGTGCGGGTGCCCTGCCCGCCAAGGCGACCCATCCGCTGGCGAACCGTGTGGCGGATGACCCAGCTGGGCCGACCCCCGGTGGTTTGATCGCCGCCGCCGACGACGGCCAGGATCTGGTTGTGCTGGCCCTACCTACACAGACCGCAGCGCCCCCTCACTCCATCGAGTGTGACGCCCGCCACGGTGGTAGGGTCTTCGCCACGCTCGAATGCGACACCGGGACCCGCACCGTACGAGACACCGGCCCGGGCTCCAGCGGGCCCCTATACGACACGACTTGCGGGGGACACGGCGAGTGCGTCGATAAGATCACTCTTCATGGGGACGATCCTCACCTGGCCGGGACCCCTGCGGCATCCTCCTGAAGGCGGAGGCTGGCATCCTTGGGCGGATGAGCAGCCAGCACACCAACGACACCACAGCCGTACCGGCGGTCGGGGCCGACAGCCCCTTCCGCCAGGAACACGCCCTGCGCGACGAGGCGCCCCAGTTCGTCCTCCCCCTGGTCGTACGCATCGAGAAGGCCGAGCCGCCGGCCCGCACCGATGCGCTGGAGACAGCGGCGCGCGCGGTGCTGGTGCTGCTGAGCGACGAGCGGGCGGCCGGCGAGGGCGAGTGGGCCGAGGCCGTACGGGACTGGCAGGACGCGCGGATCCGCAAGGTGGTCCGGCGGGCCCGCGGGGCGGAGTGGCGCAAGGCCGGCACGCTGCCCGGCATCACGGTGCACGGTGACACCTCGGAGGTACGGGTCTTCCCGCCGGTGCCCCTGGACGGCTGGCCCAAGGAGCTCGCCAAGCTCCAGGTGTCGGGCACCGACCTGGACGACCCGCAGGCGCCCGCCCCGCCGGCGGACGGGACCGTGGTGCTGTGGCTCAACCCGGACCTGGAGATGTCGGCCGGCAAGGCGATGGCCCAGGCCGGGCACGCCGCGCAGCTCGCCTGGTGGGAGCTGACCGGCGCGGAGCGGGCCGCCTGGCGGGAGTCCGGCTTCCGGCTGGCCGTACGGACCGCCGCGCGCGAGCGGTGGGCGGAGCTGAGCGGGAGCGGGCTGCCGCTGGTGCGGGACGCGGGGTTCACGGAGATCGCGCCGGGCAGCGCCACGGTGGTCGCCGACCACCCGGCACTGCGGGCGCGGCTGTAGGGCCCGTCGCCGAAGTCCCCGGGAACCTCAAATGTTGCTCTGAACGTCCCCTCCGACGGTTGGCCCGACTCCGTCCGGGCCATGACATCGGCACACGACCGATCAGTACCGTCGAGGATCGACGAGGGGGGGCGAGGGGACATGAAGCCCATGGCACACCTGGGGGTGGGCATCGGCTGGCGGCCGGAGATCGCGGAAGCGGTCGAACGGCTGCCGGACCTGGACTGGGTCGAGGTGGTGGCCGAGAACATCTGCCCGGGACACCTGCCGGCCTCGCTGCTGCGGCTGCGCGAGCGCGGGGTCCGCATGGTGCCGCACGGCGTCTCGCTGGGGATCGGCGGCGCCGACCGGCCGGACGCGGAGAAGCTGGCCGCGCTGGGCGAGCGGGCGGTGGCGCTGGGGGCGCCGCTGGTGACCGAGCACATCGCCTTCGTACGGACCTCCTCGCCCGAGCTGGAGGCCGGCCACCTGCTGCCCGTGCCGCGGACCCGGGACGCGCTGGACGTGCTCTGCGAGAACGTGCGGATCGCCCAGGACGCGCTGCCCGTGCCGCTGGCGCTGGAGAACATCGCCGCCCTGGTCTCCTGGCCCGGGGAGGAGCTGACGGAGGGGCAGTTCCTGTCCGAGCTGGTCGAGCGGACGGGGGTGCGGCTGCTCATCGACGTGGCCAACCTGCACACCAACCGGGTCAACCGGGGCGAGGACCCGTCGGCCGTGCTGGACTCGATCCCCCTGGAGGCGCTCGCGTACGTCCACGTGGCGGGCGGGGTGCAGCGGGGCGGCGTCTGGCACGACACCCACGCGCACCCGGTCCCGCCGGTGGTGCTGGACGTCCTGGCGGAGCTGCGCCGGCGGGTGGACCCGCCGGGAGTGCTGCTGGAGCGGGACGACGACTTCCCGCCGGAGGCGGAGCTCGCGGACGAACTGCTGCGCATCCGGGGCGTGGTCGGCGCCGACGCCCCCGCGAGGGAGCCGCGGGCCGGGCGCGGCCCGGGCGCCTCCGGGGCCACCGCAGCAGGGTCCGGCGCGGCGGAGTCCGGCGCGGCCGTCGACACCGGCCCCGCGCGGATCCGCGTACGGCTGGAGCAGGGCGCGCTGCTGTCGGCCCTCGTGGCCGGGACGCCCGTGCCGGAGGGCTTCGACCGGCAGCGCGTACGGGTGCAGTCGCGCGCGCTCGCGGCCAAGCGGGCCGGGATCGTGGCCAGACTGGCGCCCGAGCTGCGCGAGATCCTGGGCGGCGAGGAGGCGTACGTCGAGGCCTTCCTCGGGTACGCCCGGCACCGGCCCATGACGGCCGGGTACCGCCGCGACGCGCTGAACTTCGCCGAGCACCTGCTGATCCGGGACCTGCCCGCCGATCCTGCCGCCCGCCGACGGCTCACCGCCTGGTGGCAGGACCGGGCCGGGGCGCGGCCGCCGCGCCGCGTCGTGCGCTGGGCCCGGGCGCTGGCGGGGAGAGCGGCATGACCCTCCTCGCCCTCGCCGTCTGGATCGGCGTCATCGTCTCCACCGTCCTCCTCTTCCGCGGCCTGCGGAGCTCGCGGCCGGCCGGCCACGGGCCCGCGCCGCGGCTGCACGACCTCTCCGAGGCCGCGTTCATCGCGGGCGGCCCGGGCAACGTCGTGGACACCGCGCTCGTCTCGATGCTCGTGGACACCCGGATGGTGGGCGGCGGCGGCCCCGGGATCGTCCAGGTGCGCCCCGGGGCGCGGGCCTCCGACCCGGCCGAGCGCGCGGTGCTCCAGGCGTACCGTGACGCGCCCTCGGGGTGGCTCTACCAGGTGCGGTACGCCGCCATGCTCGACCCGGCCGTCCAGGAGGTCGGGGACGCGCTGGCCGCCCGCGGGCTGATCTCCCCGCCCGGTTCCGGGCGCAGGTGGCGCCGCTGGGGCGTGGCCCAGGCGGTGGTGTGCGGGGTGCTGGTGCCGCTGTCGCTGCCGCTCACCTTCCTCGCCATCGCCCTGGGCTCCGGGCCCGGGGTCCCGTTCGCCGTGATGGTGTTCCCCGTTCTGCTGGGCGGAACGGTGATGGGCGCCGCGGGCGCCGCGCGGGCCGGGCAGCGGGTCACCCCGGCGGGGCAGGCCGCGCTGCGCGAGATCCGCGCCCACCACCTGGGCGACCGGACCCCGCACGTACAGATCGCGCTGTTCGGGCTGCGCGGACTGCACGACCCGTACCTGCGGCAGCAGCTCGTGCCCGCGGCCCGCGGCACCCGGCTGGCGGCGGCCCAGTCCCGCTCCCGGCCGACGCGGCACCACACCACCGGCTCCGACACGTCCTGGCCGGCGGCGGGCGCGGAGGCGATCCCGGTCGTCTGGTGCGCGGGCAGCGACTCCGGTTCGGGCGGCGGATCCCCGGGCGGCGGCTGCGGCTCCGGTTCGAGCTGCGGGTCCTCGGGCAGCAGTTGCGGGTCCTCGGGCAGCAGTGGCGGCTCCTCTTCGAGCAGTTGCGCGAGCAGCGGTTCGAGCTGTTCCAGCAGCTCCAGTTGCGGTGGTTCGTCCAGTTCCAGCTGTAGCAGCAGTTCCTGACAGCCCATCACGGGCCGATCACGAGGTGCTCACACATCGGCAGCACCCGGTACCCGGATCATCGACGTCCTATAAAAAACGATCATGTTCTGGGTCCTGTTCCTCCTCTTGGCCTGGGCTGGGGTGCTGATCGCGTGCACCCGCCTCCTGAGAGCGGCCACCGAAGCCGCGGAGCCCGTCTCCGTCGGCGCCATCACGCACCACCACGACGAGCTGAACCTGTACGAGGCCGCCTATCTCGCGGGCGGCCCGCGGCGGGTGGCCGAGTTGACGCTGCTCTCCATGCAGCGCCAGCGCCGGCTGCTCCTCGCCCACACGGGCTGGGCCACCGTGCTCGACCCGGTCGGGCGCGATCCGCACGAGCGGTCCGCGCTCGTCGCGTTCGGGCCCGACGGGCAGTCCCCGGTGGCGTCCATCCGTACGGCCGTGGCCGAGGACGCGGCCGTACGGGCCCTCGCGGAGCGGCTCGGCGCGGCGGGTCTCGCGCCGGCCGGCGGGGCCGGGCGGGGGACGTACGACGCGATCCGGTCGGTCCGCCGGGCCGCCCTGCTGGTCCTCGCCATGGCGGCGGCCGCGTTCTGCGTGCCGGCGGACGGGACCTCGGCCGCGATGCTGCTGAGCTGGTTCGCGCTGCCGCTGCTCCTGGCCCTGGGCTGCCTGGCCATCGCACGCTTCGAGGGGCACCGGGACTCGCCCTGGGCCTCCCCCGACGGGCAGCGGCTGCTCGACTCGCTGGACCGCGAACGCGGCCGTGAGGGCTCGCTGACCGCAGTGGCCGTGCGCGGGCTCGGCGCGGTCGCGGACCCCGGGCTGCGGGCGGCCCTGGAGTACGGCGGGCGGGGGTCCGTCCCGCGGCAACGGGGGGATTGAGGGCGACACCCGACGGTGATCCTTTACAGGGGCGCGACCCGAGCCTTTCATCGGACCAGCCGATGAGATGGGAGGGCCGTCATGCGGACGAAGCTCGTACGCCGGGCAGCCGCCGCGGCGGCCCTCTGCCTCACCCTGTGCTCCCCCGCCCCGGCCCGCGCGGCCGGGTCCCCGGTTCCCGATCCGGGGTCCGCCGAGAGCGCGGCGGCCGCCGCGGGTGCCGAGCGCGCCGCCCGGGCGGCGGCCGCCGCGGGCCTCCACTTCGGCCCCTGCCCCGACGCCGAGGGGCTCGGCACCCCCGTCGCCTGCGCCGAACTGCGCGTCCCGCTCGACTACGCCCGGCCCGACGGCCCGCAGCTCTCGCTCACGGTCAGCCGCGTCGCGGCGACGGGCGGCGGCGACCACAGGACCGCCCGCCAGGGCTCCCTCGTCCACAACCCCGGCGGCCCCGGCGCCTCCGGCATGTTCTTCCCGCTCGTGGCCGACCTCCCCGAGTGGAAGCGCGTCGCCGCCGCCTACGACCTCATCGGCTACGCCCCGCGCGGAGTCGGCCGCTCGGCCCCGCTGTCCTGCCAGGACCCCGCCGAGTACGCCGCGGCCCCCGCCCAGGTCCAGGCCGACCCCTCCCCGGAGTACAAGCGGGAGCGCGTCGCCGCCGCGCAGGCCTACGCCCGGGGCTGCGCGCGGCGGGCCGGCGCGGACCTCGCGCACTACACGACCCTGAACAACGTCCGCGACCTGCACGTGCTGCGCGCCGCGCTCGGCGAGCCGAAGCTGAACTTCACGGGCGCCTCGTACGGCACCTACCTCGGCGCGGTCTACGCCACGCTCTACCCGGGGCACGTGCGCCGGATGGTCTTCGACTCGGCGGTCAACCCCGATCCGGACCGCATCTGGTACCGCAACAACCTGGAGCAGGCGCCCGGCTTCGAGCGCCGCTGGGCGGACTTCCGCGCCTGGGCGGCCCGGCACCACGACACGTACGGCCTCGGCGCCACCCCGCAGGCCGTGCAGGCGAGTTACGAACGCGTCCGGACCGCGGTGGCCCGTACTCCGGCGGGCGGGGTCGTGGGCACCGGCCAGCTGCACTCCGCGTACCTGCGGGCCGCGTACTACGACGAGGTCTGGCCCGGCCGGGCCGCGGCCCTGGCCGCCTTCCTGCGCGGCGATCCGGGCCCGCTCGTCCGGCTGGCCGGGCCCGACCCGGACTCGGCGGCCGAGGGCGAGAACGCGACGGCGGTGTACACGGCGGTGCTGTGCAACGACGCCGACTGGCCGGCGGACTGGGAGACCTGGGACCGCGACAACACCGAGCTGGCGCGCACGGCCCCGTTCGAGACCTGGGCCAACGCCTTCCTCAACCTGCCGTGCGCGTACTGGCCGGTCCACGCCCGGCAGCGGCCGGTGGCGGTGGGAGCGCAGCCGGCCGCGCTCCCCCGGACGCTCGTCGTCGCGGCGGAGCGGGACGGGGCTACCCCGTACCCGGGGGCGCTGGAGCTGCAACGGAGACTCGGCGGCGGGGCCGCGCTGGTGACGGAGGAGGGGGCCGGCACCCACGGAGTGTTCGGCGGACGCAATGACTGCGTGGACCGTCACGTGGAGCGGTATCTGCTCACAGGTGACACCTCGGGGTGGCGTGTCAGGTGTGCGCCGCATCCGGAGCCCGCACCGGTGTCGTTGGACGACCGGGCAGCGAGCGCCCGCAGGGCGCTGCTGCCGCCAGTCGTCTGAACTTCCGGGCGGGATCTCCGGCTGCGTCGTTTCGGGGGCAGGGCCTCCCGATCCACCGGAGGACGGTCAGTCCTCCGGCTCTTCCCCCCAGGGGAGGTATCAGGCGAGTCCGGCCACCAGATCGGCGACGGACTTGCGGCGTCCGGTGTAGAAGGGCACCTCTTCACGGACGTGCATACGGGCCTCGGAGGCGCGCAGGTGACGCATGAGGTCGACGATGCGGTAGAGCTCGTCGGCCTCGAAGGCCAGCAGCCACTCGTAGTCGCCCAGCGAGAAGGAGGCGACGGTGTTGGCGCGCACGTCCGGGTAGCCGCGGGCCATCAGGCCGTGGTCCTTGAGCATGCGGCGACGGTCCTCGTCGGGCAGCAGGTACCAGTCGTAGCTGCGCACGAAGGGGTACACGCTGACGTAGTCGCGGGGCGTCTCGTCGGCCAGGAAGGCCGGGATGTGCGACTTGTTGAACTCGGCGGGGCGGTGCAGGGCCATGTTCGACCACACCGGCTCCAGCGCGCGGCCCAGCTTGGTGCGGCGGAACAGGTTGTACGCGGTCTGCAGCTCGTCCGAGGTCTCGGCGTGCCACCAGATCATGATGTCCGCGTCGGCGCGCAGGCCGGAGACGTCATAGGTGCCGCGGACGGTGATGTCCTTGGCGGCCAGCTGGTCGAACAGCTCCTGGACCTCGTCGGCGAAGCCGGCGCGGTTCTCGGGCAGGACGTCCTTCAGCTTGAAGACGGACCACAGGGTGTAGCGGATGACCTCGTTGAGGTCCTTCGCCTTCTTCCCCGCGTTGGGAATCTTCTCTGGTGCAGTCATGTGCCTATTGTCCCGTGTGCCGATCAGTGGTCTGTGCCAGGGGTGCCCAACGTGGCCATCACCACGTCCGCGGCCCTGCCGGCGCTCGCGATGCACGCCGGGATGCCCACCCCGTCGTAGAGCGCTCCGCACACCGCGAGGCCGGGGACCGCGGCCACGGCGGCCCGGATCGTGGCCACGCGGTCGAGGTGGCCGACCGGGTACTGGGGCAGGCCGCCGTCCCAGCGCGTGACGGTGGACGCGACCGGCCGGGCCGCGAGGCCCACGGCCTCGCCGAGGTCGCCGAGCGAGACCTCGACCAGCTCCGCGTCCTCGCGCCCGAGGTCGCCCTCGTCGCCGTGGCGGCCCACCGAGGTGCGCAGCAGGAAGAGCTCGGGATCGGCCCCGGCCCAGGACCACTTGTTGCTGGAGAAGGTCGACGCCTTGATGGTCCGGCCGTCCACGGGCGGTACGAGGAAGCCGCTCGCCCCGCCGCCGGTGACGGAGTCCGGCAGCTCGGAGCGCCGGAAGGCCATGGTGACCAGCGCCATGGACGCGTACTCGACCCCGCGCAGCTCGGCGGCCGCCGCGGGCGCGAGCGCGGCCAGCAGCCGCGCGGCGGGCCCCGCCGGGGTCGCCAGGACCACGGCGTCGGCCTCGACGGCCTCCGCGTCGGTGACGACCCGCCAGCCCCCGGCGGTACGGGTCAGCTCGCGCACGGGGGTGTCGGTGGCGATCCGGGCCCCGGCCGCCCGGCAGGCCTCGGCCACGGCGATCGGGAGCCGGCCGATGCCGCCCTCGATGCCCGCGAAGACGGGGCCGGCCTGCTGGGGCTGGAGCGCCGCCCGGCGCTGGAGTTCCCGTACGCCTTCGCCCAGCGAGGTGTGCGTGCGGGCGGCCTCGAAGAGCTGGGGCACGGCGGCCCGCATCGAGATGCGGTAGGCGTTGCCGGCGTAGACCCCGCCGAGCAGGGGTTCCACCAGCCGGTCGACGACCTCGTGGCCCAGCCGGGCGGCGACGTACTCGCCGACGGCGACGTCCTCGCCGATCTCGGCGGGCGGCAGGGCGCGTTCGGCCCCGATCCGGGCCAGCCCCTCGGCGGAGAGCACCCCGGAGGCGGCGAGCGGCCCCAGGTCACCGGGGACGCCCATGACGTGGCCGCGCGGCATGGGCCGCAGCGCACCGCGGGTCCACAGGTGGGCGGTGGCGGTGGCGGGCTGCTGGAGCGCCTCGCCGAGGCCCACGGAGCGGGCGAGTTCGAGGGCTTCGGGGCGGCGGGCGAGCACGGATTCGGCACCGAGGTCGACGGCGGCACCCGCGAGCTCGCCCGCGAACAGCTTGCCGCCGAGCCGCGGGCCGGCCTCCAGGAGCGTGACGCGGGCGCCGTCGGCGAGCAGCCGGTGCGCCGCGGCGAGGCCCGCGATGCCGCCGCCGATGACGACGACGTGGCCGGTCCCGCCGCCGGGGGTGTGGCCGGGCCCCGTCGGCCGGTCCGTACGCGTGTCCGCTTCGTGCATGGACACATCGTCTCAGACCGATCACCGAGGCCGGACCGTGACCGGTTCGGGACCGCCTCGGAACCGCCGGGGCGAAACCCGCGGCGGGACCCTGTACGTCAGAACGGCGACATCAGCCGCATTCTCGGGGGGTATCAGCGATGCACACCCAGTACAGACGTCGTTCCGCGGCGGCCCTGGCCGCCCTCTCGCTGGCCGGGGCGCTCGCGCTCACCGGCTGCTCCGCCTCCGACCAGGCCGCCGGCCGGGCCGACGCCAAGGCGGCGGACGTGGCGGCGCCCGGGCTGAAGGAGGAGGCTGCGAAGGGCGCCCCGGGCGCGGCCGCGGCGCCGGCCGCGCCGGACGGCAAGAACCAGCAGCAGGCGCCCGCCGCCCGTACGCAGATCATCCGTACGGCGACGCTGAGCGTCGAGGCGGCGGACGCGCAGAAGGCCACGGCCGCGGCCCGGACGGCGGCCGAGAACGCGGGCGGGTACGTCGGCAACGAGACCACCAATCGCGATCCCGACGGCCGGATGACGTCGACCGTGACCCTGCGCGTGCCCGGCGACCGCTTCGACGCGGTGCTCGGCGCCATGGAGGGCAGCGGGAAGCTGCTCGACCGGAAGGTCGAGGCACAGGACGTGACCCAGAAGGTCGCGGACGTCGACAGCCGGGTCAAGTCGCAGCAGGCGAGCGTGGCCCGGGTGCGCGAAATGATGGAGAAGGCGACGGGGCTGGGCGAGGTCGTCACCCTGGAGAGCGAGCTCAGCAAGCGCCAGTCCGACCTGGAGTCGCTGCTGGCCCAGCAGACGGCGCTGAAGGACCAGACCTCACTGGGCACGATCACGCTGACCTTCTCCGAACCGGCCAAGCCGGTGCAGAAGCCCGCGAAGAAGAAGGAGAAGGAGCCGACCTTCCTGGGCGCCCTGGAGGGCGGCTGGAACGTCTTCACCAAGATCGTGCGGTACCTGACGGTGGCGTTCGGCGCGCTGCTGCCGTTCGCGCTGGCGGCCGGGATCGTGCTGCTGGGCCTGCGGCTGCTGCGCAAGTGGCGCCCGGCGCGGCCGAAGACGGGCCTGTTCCCGAAGCGGGTCCCGGCGGCGCGCACGGGCCGGCCGGCGGCCGCGCAGACCGCGCAGCCGGCGCCGGGCCCGGAACTCCCGCGACACCCCGGGGACCCGGCGGACCCGGCCAACCCGGCGGACGCCCGGCACTGAACACGCATTCGCACGTAGCGTGGTCGGCGGCCGCGGTGTCGACGACGGAGGACGGTACGGGCGATGGCGACGGAACGACTGGTGGTGGTCGGCGGTGACGCGGCGGGGATGTCCGCCGCGTCACAGGCCCGGCGGCTCAGGGGCCCGGCGGAGCTGGAGATCGTCGCCTTCGAGCGGGGGCACTTCACCTCGTACTCCGCGTGCGGGATCCCGTACTGGATCGGCGGCCTGGTCGCGGAGCGGGACGAGCTGATCGCCCGCACCCCCGAGGAGCACCGGGCGCGGGACATCGACCTGCGCACCCGTACCGAGGTGCTGGAGCTGGACCTCGCCGGGGCCCGGGTCCGCGCCCGCGATCTGGACACCGGATCCGAATCCTGGACGGGCTACGACAAGCTCGTCCTGGCGACGGGCGCCCGCCCGGTCCGTCCGCGGCTGCCGGGCATCGGCGCGCACGGGGTCCACGGCATCCAGACCCTGGACGACGGCCAGCGCCTGATGGACACGCTCGGACGCACGCGGGGCCGCCGGGCGGTCGTCGTCGGCGCCGGCTACATCGGCGTGGAGATGGCGGAGGCCCTGGTCGGCCGGGGCTACGAGGTCACCGTGCTGCACCGCGGGGAGCAGCCGATGGCCACGCTCGACCCGGACATGGGCGCCCTGGTGCACCGCGCGATGAACGCCATGGGGATCCGTACGGTCTCCCGCGCCGAGGTGGTGAAGATCCTCACCGACGAGGAGGGCCGGACCCGCGCGGTGGCCACCGCGTCGGGCGAGGAGTACCCGGCGGACGTGGTCGTCCTCGGCATCGGCGTGGAACCGCGCACCGCCCTGGCCCGCGCGGCGGGCCTCCCGCTCGGCTCCTCGGGCGGCATCCTCACGGACCTGTCGATGCGGGTCCGTGGCCACGGGAATGTCTGGGCGGGCGGCGACTGCGTGGAGGTACTGGACCTCCTCTCCGGCCGCACCCGGCACATCCCGCTGGGTACGCACGCCAACAAGCACGGCCAGGTCATCGGCACGGGCGTGGGCGGCGGTTACGCGACCTTCCCCGGGGTGGTCGGCACGGCGGTCAGCAAGGTCTGCGACCTGGAGATCGCCCGTACGGGTCTGCGCGAGCGCGACGCGCTGGAGGCGGGGCTGCGGTTCGTGACGGCCACCGTCACCTCCACCAACACGGCGGGCTACTACCCGGGCGCGGCGGAGATGACGGTGAAGATGCTCGCGGAACGGCGCACGGGCCGGCTCCTCGGCGTCCAGATCGTCGGCGGCGCGGGCTCCGCGAAACGGGTGGACGTCGCGGCGGTCGCCCTCACGGCGGGCATGACGGTCGAGCAGGTGGTCTCCCTCGACCTGGGCTACGCCCCGCCGTTCTCCCCGGTCTGGGACCCGGTCCTGGTCGCGGCCCGCAAGGCGGTCACGGCGGTCCGCGCCGCGGCGTAGGCCGCACAGGGAAGACGACGCCGGGCCCGTGCCGTGTCGTGCACGGCACGGGCCCGGCGGCTCGGTCCTGTCAGCCTCGGTCCGGTACGGCTCAGCGGGCCGTGCGGGTGTGGACGTAGTCCACCAGGCGGGTCAGCGCGTCGGGGTTCGTCGTCGGGAGGACACCGTGGCCCAGGTTGAAGACGTGGCCCTCCAGGCCGGCCGCGGCCGCGAGGACCTCGTCCGTCTTGGCCTCGACCGCCTCGGGGGTGGAGAAGAGGACCGCCGGGTCCAGGTTGCCCTGGAGCGCCTTGCCGGGGCCGACGCGGCGGACGGCCTCGTCGAGCGGGACCCGGTAGTCGACACCCATGACGTCCGCGCCGGCCTCGCCCATGAGGCCGAGCAGCTCGCCCGTACCCACGCCGAAGTGGATGCGCGGGACGCCGTACGAGGCGACGGACTCCAGGACCTTCGCCGACGCCGGCATCACCGAGCGGCGGTAGTCGGCCGGGGCCAGCGCGCCGACCCAGGAGTCGAAGAGCTGCACCGCGGAGGCGCCGGCCTCGATCTGGACCTTCAGGAAGGCGGAGGTGATCTCCGCGAGGCGGTCCAGCAGGTCGGCCCACAGCTCGGGGTCCCCGTACATGAGGGCCTTGGTGTGCTCGTGGTTCTTGGAGGGGCCGCCCTCGACGAGGTAGCTCGCGAGGGTGAAAGGTGCACCCGCGAATCCGATCAACGGCGTGGAGCCCAGTTCACCCGTGAGCATGCCGATCGCCTCGGTGACGTACGAGACGTCCTCCGGGGTGAGGTCGCGCAGCTGTGCGAGGTCCTCGCGGCGGCGGATCGGCTGGGCGACGACCGGGCCGATGCCCGGCTTGATGTCCAGGTCGACGCCGATGGCCTTCAGCGGGACCACGATGTCGGAGAAGAAGATCGCCGCGTCCACGTTGTGGCGGCGCACCGGCTGCAGCGTGATCTCGGTGACCAGGTCGGGCCGCATGCACGATTCGAGCATCTGCGTGCCTTCGCGGACCTTGCGGTATTCCGGGAGCGAGCGCCCCGCCTGACGCATGAACCACACAGGAGTGTGCGGCACCGGCTCGCGCCGGCACGCCTTGAGGAAGGCGGAATCGTACGTCTGGCTCGGCGTGCCCGTGGGGCGGGTGTTGGCGCTCACGACTCAAATCTTCGCACGTATGAAGAAGTGCCCGGCCCGGCGCGGGTGTCCCTGCGCCGTACGGGCGTCCGGTGCGCCTAGTCTTCCCCGCATGGCTGCGGCTCAGGGACGATTTTCAGATGGCGCTGACGGTATGGACAGCGCGAAGGAGAGCTCCGTCCCGCTCCCGTTCCGGCGGGCGGTCGACGGCTTGAAGAAGGCACGGCTACGGCCGGGGATCGAGATCGACCCCACGAAACCGCCACAGAGGCTGGCGCCCCACGCCTACGCGCTGGAGGCGGCGGTCGTGGACGGTGAGGAGGACCTGGCCGACGGCCGGCTGATCCTGCTCCACGACCCGGTCGGGCACGACGCCTGGCAGGGGACCTTCCGGCTGGTGACGCTCGTACGGGCGGAGCTGGAGCCGGAGATGGCCGTGGACCCGCTCCTCCCCGAGGTGTGCTGGTCCTGGCTGACGGGGGCGCTGGACGCGCGCGGGCTGACGTACGGGGAGGCGAGCGGGACCGTGACCATGGCGAGCTCGCACTACTTCGGCGGGCTCTCCGAACGGCGGCCGGCGACCCAGATCGAGATCAGGGCCTCGTGGACGCCGCGCGAGGGGGTGGGCGGGGTGCCCGACACCTCGGCGCACCTGGCGGCCTGGTGCGAGCTGCTGTGCCAGATCGCCGGGCTGCCTCCGGTGGGGCCGACGGAGACGGTCACGGGAGTGGTCTCCCTGCCGCAGCGGCGGGGTCCGCACCACCCTTAGGTGTGAAGCCGGCGGGGCCGCCGCGCGGCGGCCCGGCGGGAGCCCCGGAGCGGCCCGGATGGCGGGGATCGACCGATAGAGCCCGTAACGGAGTGCCGGAACCCTCTGGAACCCGGCGTCAGTTGCGGGCTTCTGATCACCCGATGATCGATCGTGCGTCCGAATTGCCCGAATTGTTACTCACCAAATCGTGATCATTCCCTAAAGCCGGGCGGGTGACGTGCCGAAGGAGTCAGTGACCATCCGCACGGTTCGCACCGGCTTCCTTCCCCGAGCCGGCCGTCCCGCCACTCCCCCAGGAGGCCTAGGTGTCCGTTCTTCTCGAGCAGCCCGCAAGCCTGGTCGCCTACCGCCCGAACAAGCCGACGGCCATGGTCGTCGTGGCCGACCCGCGCGTCCGTTCCACCGTGACCCGCCATCTGTGGGCCCTCGGAGTACGTGACGTGATCGAGGCGTCGTCCATCGCGGAGGCCCGCCCCCGCGTCGGCAGCCCGCGCGACATCTGCGTGGCCGACGTACACCTGCCCGACGGTTCCGGTCTCACCCTGCTCTCCGAGACCCGGGCCGCCGGCTGGCCGAACGGCCTGGCCCTGTCCGCCGCCGACGACATCGGCGCCGTGCGCAACGCCCTCGCGGGCGGAGTGAAGGGCTACGTCGTCACCGGTACGCGGACGAACATCGGGCTCCCCTCCCGGCCCGGCGCCGCCCCCATCGGCGCTGCCGCCGCCCGCATGCACCGCCGCCCCCCGGGTGCCCCGAGCCACCCGGGCGGCTACCGAGAGCTCTCCGGCCGCGAGGTCGAGGTCCTGCGCCTCGTCGCGGAGGGCCAGTCCAACAAGGCCATCGGCGTCTCGATGGGCCTGTCCGCCCTGACCGTCAAGTCCCACCTCGCCCGGATCGCCCGCAAGCTGGGCACCGGCGACCGGGCCGGGATGGTCGCCGTCGCACTCCGGACCGGGATCATCCACTAGGCCCCGTACGGACCGACGGGTCCTCGGCCCCCGCTCCGCCCGGAAACATCCGGGCGAACTCCCGGGGAACCCGGGGAAACGTCCGCACCTCCCCATCGCGCCCGTCGCCGGAACGCTCCGGCGACGGGCGCGCCGTATCCACGGATACCCTTGAGCGGTGACCGACGCCCAAGAGACCGCAGCAGACCTGCGCACCACCACCGGGGGCGGCCCCCCGGACGACGTCGATATTCCGTCCGATGGGCTGCCGATCCCCTTGCTGGAGCCCCGCGAGGGGATCCCTCCGGTCGTCGCCGACGCGGACGCGCTCGCCCGGGTGGTCGCGGCCTTCGCCGCGGGCACCGGACCCGTCGCCGTCGACGCCGAGCGCGCCTCCGGATACCGCTACGGCCAGCGCGCCTACCTCGTGCAGCTGCGCCGCGAGGGCGCGGGCTCCGCGCTGATCGACCCGGTGGGCTGCCCCGACCTGTCCGCACTGGGCGAGGCCCTGTCCGGCACCGAGTGGATCCTGCACGCCGCCACCCAGGACCTGCCCTGCCTGCGCGAAATAGGCATGGTGCCCACCTCCCTCTTCGACACCGAGCTGGCCGGCCGCCTGGCGGGATTCCCCCGGGTCGGGCTCGGCGCGATGGTCGAGAGCGTCCTCGGCTACGCGCTGGAGAAGGGGCACTCCGCCGTCGACTGGTCCACCCGGCCGCTGCCCGAGCCGTGGCTGCGCTACGCCGCGCTCGACGTGGAGCTGCTGGTGGACCTGCGGGACGCGCTGGAGAAGGAGCTGGACCGGCAGGGCAAGCTCGACTGGGCCCGGCAGGAGTTCGACGCCATCGCCGCTGCTCCGCCCGCACCGCCGCGCAAGGACCCGTGGCGCCGGACCTCCGGCATGCACAAGGTGCGCCGGCGCCGGCAGATGGCCGTCGTACGCGAGCTGTGGGAGTCCCGGGACCGGATCGCGCAGCGCCGTGACGTGTCGCCGGGCAAGGTGCTGGGCGACGCCGCGATCATCGAGGCCGCGCTCGCCGTCCCGCTGAACGTGCACGCGCTGTCCGCCCTGCCCGGCTACGGCCAGCGGATGGGCCGGCGCCAGCTGGACCAGTGGATGGCCGCCGTCGACCGGGCGAAGGCCCTGCCCGAGAACGAGCTGCCGCAGCCGGGTGCGACCCCGGCCGGTCCCCCGCCGCCGCGCTCCTGGGCCGACAAGGACCCGGCGGCCGCGGCCCGGCTTTCGGCGGCCCGGGCAGCCGTCTCCGAACTGGCGGAGGGGCTGAACCTGCCGCAGGAGAACCTGATCACCCCGGACACCGTCCGCCGGCTGTGCTGGGAACCGCCGCAGCGGCTGGAGGCCGACGCGGTGGCGCAGGCGCTCGCGGGCTACGGCGCCCGCCCGTGGCAGGTCGAACAGGTCACCGACGCGCTGGTCACCGCCCTGGCGGCCACCGCCTGAGGCCCGCGCACCGCGCGCGCAGACCCCCACGAGCCCCCGGCCCCGGCCGGGGGCTCTGCTCGTATCCGCCTCCGGCCGGGCTCCGGCGGCCGGGGGCAGAGTGTGACCTTCGCCGCTCCGGCCGGAGGGGGTGTCCACATTGGTTACCCGCAAGTAGCATGGGGCAGGTGAGCGCGCGCTCAGTGGCATTCGCCGAGCGCGCCCCCGCGCAGCAGTGCACACCCGCACCTGGAGGAGAGCCAACGTGCCTCGTACCGTCAGGGACGTCGTCTTCGTCGACGGCGTCCGCACCCCGTTCGGCAAGGCGGGCCCGAAGGGCATCTACCACGAGACCCGCGCCGACGACCTCGTCGTGAAGGCGATCCGGGAGCTGCTGCGCCGCAACCCGGACCTGGACCCCGCGAAGATCGACGAGGTCGCCATCGCCGCGACCACGCAGATCGGCGACCAGGGCCTCACGCTGGGCCGTACGGCCGGCATCCTCGCGGGCCTCCCGCAGTCCGTCCCGGGCTACTCCATCGACCGCATGTGCGCCGGCGCGCTCACCGCCGTCACCGCGGTCGCGGGCGGCGTGGCCTTCGGTGCGTACGACGTCGCCCTCGCCGGCGGTGTCGAGCACATGGGCCGCCACCCCATGGGCGAGGGCGTCGACCCGAACCCGCGGTTCGTCTCCGAGAAGCTGGTCGACGAGTCCGCCCTGTTCATGGGCATGACCGCCGAGAACCTGCACGACCGGTACCCGACGATCACCAAGCTCCGCGCCGACGAGTACGCCGTGCGCTCGCAGGAGAAGGCCGCCAAGGCGTACGCCGACGGCAAGATCCAGCAGGACCTGGTCCCGATCTCGGTGCGCAACACCAACGAGGCGGCCGGTGAGACGGGCTGGGGCCTGGTCACCACCGACGAGCCGATGCGCCCGGGCACCACGCTGGAGAACCTGGCCGGCCTGAAGACCCCGTTCCGTACGCACGGCCGGGTCACCGCGGGCAACGCCGCCGGCCTCAACGACGGTGCCACCGCCGCGATCATCGCGTCCGAGGACTTCGCCCGGGAGAACAACCTCCCGGTCAAGATGCGCCTCGTCTCGTACTCCTTCGCGGGTGTCGAGCCGGAGGTCATGGGCTACGGCCCGATCCCGGCCACCGAGAAGGCCCTCGCCCAGGCCGGCCTGTCCATCGAGGACATAGGCCTGTTCGAGGTCAACGAGGCCTTCGCGGTCCAGGTCCTCGCGTTCCTGGAGCACTACGGCATCGCCGACGACGACGCCCGGGTGAACCAGTACGGCGGCGCCATCGCCTTCGGCCACCCGCTCGCCTCCTCCGGCGTCCGCCTGATGACGCAGCTGGCCCGCCAGTTCGAGGAGCAGCCGCACGTCCGCTACGGCCTGACCACCATGTGCGTCGGCTTCGGCATGGGCGCCACGGTCATCTGGGAGAACCCGCACTTCAACACCGAGGGAGACTCCAAGTGAGCACCACCACTGAGCTCCTGAAGGGCGCGGCCGAGCTGTTCCCGGACGAGGTCGTCACGCAGGCGCACGTCCGCCACCTGGACCTGCCGTTCGGCGCCGGGCGCTTCGCGCTCGTCACGCTGGACAACGGTTTCGACCACACCAAGCCGACCACCTTCGGCCCGCAGTCCCTCGCCAACCTGAACGCGGCGATCGACCAGGTCGAGCAGGAGGCCCTCGCGGGCTCCATCGTCGGCGCGGGCATCACCGGCAAGCCGTTCATCTTCGCGGTCGGCGCCGACCTCAAGGGTGTCGAGCTGCTGAAGAAGCACGACGAGGCGCTCGCCATCGGCAAGGGCGGCCACGACGTCTTCAAGCGCCTCGCGGCGCTCGCGGTCCCGACCTTCGCGTACTACAACGGCGCGGCCATGGGCGGCGGTGTCGAGGTCGGTCTGCACTGCACCTACCGCACCGTCTCGAAGGCCATCCCGGCCTTCTCGCTCCCCGAGGTCTTCCTCGGCCTGGTTCCCGGCTGGGGCGGCTGCGCCATCCTGCCGAACCTGATCGGCGCGGAGCGCGCGGTCTCGGTGATCATCGAGAACTCGCTCAACCAGAACAAGCAGCTGCGCGGCAAGCAGGTCTTCGACCTGGGCATCGCGGACGCTCTGTTCGAGGGCGCGGACTTCCTGGAGCAGTCGCTCCTGTGGACCGCGAACGTCCTGAACGGCACGACCGAGGTCGTCCGCGCGGAGATCGACCGCGGCGAGGCCTGGGACGCGGCCGTCGCCAAGGGCCGCTTCGTCGCGGACTCCAAGGTGCACGGCGCCGCTCCGGCCGCCTACCGCGCGCTGGACATCATCGCCGCGGCCAAGGACGGCGACCTGCAGGCCGGCTTCGACGCCGAGGACACGGCCCTGGCCGACCTCATCATGGGCGGCGAACTGCGCTCGGGCATCTACGCCTTCAACCTGGTCCAGAAGCGCGCCAAGCGCCCGGCCGGTGCCCCGGACAAGTCCCTGGCCCGTCCGGTCACCAAGGTCGGCGTCGTCGGCGCGGGCCTGATGGCCTCGCAGCTGGCGCTGCTCTTCCTGCGCCGCCTGGAGGTGCCGGTGGTCCTCACCGACATCGACCAGGAGCGCGTGGACAAGGGTGTGGGCTACGTCCACGCCGAGATCCAGAAGCTGCTCGGCAAGGGCCGCATCAACCAGGACAAGGCCAACCGCCTGACCGCCCTGGTGACGGGCGTCCTGGACAAGGCCGAGGGCTTCGCGGACGCGGACTTCATCATCGAGGCCGTGTTCGAGGAGATGTCCGTCAAGCAGAAGGTGTTCGCGGAGGTCGAGGCGGTCGCCCCGGCGCACGCGATCCTCGCCACCAACACCTCCTCGCTGTCGGTGTCGGAGATGGCCTCCAAGCTCCAGCACCCGGAGCGCGTGGTCGGCTTCCACTTCTTCAACCCGGTCGCGATCCTCCCGCTGCTGGAGATCGTCCGCGGTGAGCAGACCGACGACGCCTCGCTGGCCACGGCCTTCGGTGTCGCGCGGAAGCTGAAGAAGACCGCGGTCCTCACCAAGGACGCCCCGGCGTTCGTCGTGAACCGCATCCTGACCCGCTTCATGGGCGAGATCCAGAACGTCATCGACGAGGGCACCCCGGTGGTCACGGCGGAGAAGGCCATCGAGCCGCTCGGCCTGCCGATGTCCCCGCTGGTGCTGCTGGAGCTCGTGGGACCGGCGATCGGTCTGCACGTGTCCGAGACCCTGAACCGCGCCTTCCCGGAGCGCTTCACGGTTTCCCCGAACCTGGCTGCCGTCGTCAAGGCCGGCAAGCGCGGCTTCTACGTCTACGATTCCGGCAAGCCGGAGCTGGACCCCGAGGTCGCCGCCCTCCTGGTGCAGGGCGATGTCGTCCTGACCGAGGAGCAGGTCCGCGACCGCGTCCTGGACGCGGTGGCGCAGGAGATCGGCCTGATGCTGGAGGAGGGTGTCGTGGCCGAGGCCCAGGACATCGACCTCTGCCTCATCACGGGCGCCGGCTGGCCCTTCCACCTGGGCGGCGTCACGCCGTACCTGGACCGCGAGGGTGTCTCCGAGCGTGTGAACGGCAAGAAGTTCCTGGCCCCGGGCCTGGCGAGCGTCCCGGCGTAACGGGTCGCACGGAGCGGAAGTGGAGCGGGCCGTACGGGATCCTTCCCGTACGGCCCGCTTCGCCGTTCGCGGCCCGCTGTGCCGGCCGGTGCGTCGCGGTCAGCTGATGGAGCGGACGGTGTTCCAGCCGCTCTGGCCGACCGTGGTACGGGTCCCGTCCACCGGGTCGCCCGCGCCGTTGGCCTCGCCGGCGTAGAACATCAGGGTGCCGGTGCCCTCGCCGGTGGTGGTCCACATGTCGGCGGTGCCGTTCCCGTCGGCGTCGGCGCCGCCCGCGATCAGGGGCCGGTTGGCGGTGCCGTACCCGTGGCCGTACTGCGTGCGGGCGTCGAAGCCGCCGTCGCTCCGGCCGCGGTAGAGCCACAGCCTGCCGTCACGGGTGTCCCGGGCCAGCAGGTCGGGCCGGCCGTCGTGGTCGGCGTCCCCGGGCGCGGTCAGGGTCATGACCGCCCAGCCGCCGTTGCCGATGCGGACGGCCGGTTTCACCGCGGGCCGGGCCGCCGGGTCGCCCGCGTAGAGCCACAGCTCCTCCCCGATGGTCGCGACCAGGTCCGGGTGTCCGTCGCCGGTGGCGTCGCCGACGCCCACCACCTGGGCGGTGGCCGGGAGTCCGGCGGCGATCCGCACCGGGGAGGCCAGGGTGCCGTCGCCGCGGCCCGGGTAGACGCGCAGTTCGCCGCCGATCCGCGCAACCACGTCCTCGTGGCCGTCGCCGGTCCAGTCTCCGCGGTGGGTCACCGCGGAGCCGGTCCAGCCGCCGGAGCCGATGACGGCGGGGCTGCCGGTGACGGCGCCGGTTCCGTCGCCGCGGTAGAGGCGGAGCCTGCCCGCGTCGTCGACGGCGAGCAGGTCGGGCTTGCCGTCCCCGGTCATGTCACCGGGCACCGGGGCGCCGCGCAGCACGCCGGTGACGGGGGCGTGGTCCGAGTAGCCGCTGGGGGCGCCGCCGGCCGGCTCGTTCTCCGTCACGTCCATCCGGGACGCGTCGATGGAGCAGGAGGCGAAGCGGCCGGCGCCTGCGGCGCGGGTGGTGAACAGGTGGTCCAGCCTGTGCCAGGCGTGGGCCTTCGCCGCGGTGTCCCACCCGTGGTAGGTGGTGCCTTCGATGCAGCGGTCGTAGCCGCCGGTCAGCGGCTCCATGGCCGGGGCGCCGGCGTTGCGGTTGAAGTCCCCGCCCACCACGACGCCGTTCGGGCCGTTCCGGTCCAGGAAGGCCTTGACGTGCTTGATCTGCTCGGCAGCCCGCTGGTCCTGGCCCGCGACGATGTGCGTGGTGCAGACCGTCGTGGTCCAGCCCGCCACCGAGGCGCACAGCGCCGGCAGGGTCTGCCGGTCGTCGCCTGCGGGGAGGGTGTTCTCGCTGACCGCGGAGGTGATCTCGCCCTTGACCGCCAGCAGGACGCCGAGCTGCCCCGTCAGGCCGGCGCGGCAGTCGGTGCGGCCGTCGGGGCGGGCGCCCGCGGCGTGCCGGATCGACCATCCGGCGCCCAAGCGGGCCTGGAGCAGCGCCATGTGACTGTCCGGCGCCTCGCCGCAGACCTCCTGCAGCATCACCACGTTGGCCCGCTGCTCGTCCACGAGCTGCTTGACCTGGTCCATCTTCTGCGCGGGTTCGTCCCGGTACGGGCAGTAGCCCGCGTCCCCCCGGTCGCCCCCGGCCTCCCCGCAGATGTTCCAGGAGACGACCCGGATCTCCGGCGCCGCCGGGCGCACCGTGGCGGCGCCGGCCTGGGCGGGCGCCGCCGACAGGACCGTGCCCAGGGCCGGGAGCACGGCGGCGACGGTCAGCAGGAGGCCCCTGGACCGGCGTGTGAAACGTTTCTTCGGTATCCCCATGCTTCCATGATCACTCAAGGAAGCGGAAGGACGCCTCGTACAGCACGTGGTCGGACTCCGGGAAGTCCTCGGTCCGCCCCGTGGGGCTGTTGAAGTGCGCCTCCGTGGCGAAGATGTAGTCGATCTTCCGCCCGTCGTCCGCGGTCGGCGCGCCGTTGCGGCACCGGGCCACACCCGGATCGTCACAGCGCACCCCGCCGGCCGCACCCTGGCGGAACCACTCCCGGTCGCTCTCGTCCGCCTCGATGAACCGGCCCCGCGGCTCGTAGGTGTCCTTCTCCCCGCGCGTGTGCGAGTAGAGCCCCGCCAGCGGGGCCTCGTTGGGCTGCTGGTTCAGGTCGCCCGCGAACACCACCGGCACGTCCGGCGGGAACAGCTCCGCGTCGGCGAACCACTCCTGCGCCTGTACCAGCTGGTCCGGCTCGGTCCCGGAGTGCGCGCCGCACAGCACGACCCGGCGGAACTTGACCGTCGTGGGCGCGCACAGCACGCCGCGGCGCACCCGCTCGGCGCGGCCCTGGGCCACGTACTCCTCCGAGGTGCTGGCGAAGGGCCGGTACTGCGCCGGGGCCGTCAGCGGCTCGCGGGAGAAGACCGCCAGCCCGTACGAGCTGTCGGAACCGCAGGCGGGCACGTTGTCGTGCATCTGCGCGTACGCCCCCTCCATCCGCCACCCGCGCACGGAGAGCAGCGCCTGGAGCGCCACGAACTGGGCGTGGCAGATCTCGTTGACGCTCAGCAGGTCGGGCGTACGGAACTGCACCTGCTCGGCGAGGCGCGCCAGGGAGGTCCCGACGCCCGTGCTCCCGCGGTTCGAGCAGTTCTGGGCCGCCCCGCAGATGTTCCACTCCAGCACCCGCAGCAGTTCCCCGGGAGGCTGCGCCCCCTCCTTCACCGTGCCGCTCCGCAGGAGCAGGCCGACGAGGGCCAGCGGAACGAGCGCGAGGGCCAGCGCGAGCTGGTACCGGCGTCTCATACGGTCACGGCGGGCCCCAGCGAGCTGCCGGCCTCCGGTACGAGCTGGCGCCGGACCCGCAGCCGGCCGTCAGTGCCGATGACCGCGGCGACCAGGGCCCCCGCGGCGTCGTAGGCGAGGGAGGGCGACTGCGCGAACATCTCGCCGGTCTCCCGCCAGCGGGTGCCGGACGCGTCGACGTCCTGTTCGGGCAGCGAGACGCACAGCCGGCCGCCCGAGCTGCGGTGGGCCAGGTACGCCTCGCGGGCGCCGCGCCGCGGAGCCCATACGGCGGCGACCGCGCCGGTGCCGCCGGCGCCGCCCAGCGAGGCTCCGGCGCCGGGCCAGCGGCCGTTCTCGTGCTGGCGGTAGGCCATGACCTGCTGGGTGCCGGCCTCCCGGTAGTAGAGGCAGACCCGGCCGCCCCCGGAGTCCACGGCATTGATGCCGCCGGTGGCGACGGTGCCCGTGGACAGGGAGCCGTCGTGGGAGAAGGGGCCGCCCACCTCGTTCTGGTACCAGCGGGACACCGAGCCCTTGCCGGGCACGTACACCTCGACGGTGCCCAGTTCCTTGGTGACCGCGATGCCCGCGTCCTGCATGAAGCCGCCGCCCAGGCTCTGCCAGGGCTCCCAGCCGCCGAAGCCGTCCTGGCGGCGCATGGAGATGCCCTGGGCGAAGTCGCGGGCGAAGACGTACAGCCGGCCCGCCCCGTCGACGGCGGCCATGGGGACGCCCAGCTCGCGCTGGCGGCGCAGGTCCTCGTGCGCCCAGTCCGGGTTCTCCAGCGACTGCCAGCCCGTGAAGCCGCTGCCGTCCGGGCTCTGCTGCGTGTGCACGAGGTCGACGGTGACGGTGCCGTTCTCGGCCGTACGGCGGCGCAGCGCGACCACGTGGGCGGGCCCGCCGGGGGTGCCGGCCACCGCGAGGGACGGGGAGATCCAGTCGTCGCCGAGCATGAAGGGGCCCTGCCACTCGCCGGTGGCGGGTCCCGTCTCCGTGTAGAAGGCGAGCCGGCCGCTGAGGACGACGTACGCGTTCAGACGTCCGCCGGGACCCAGCCGCAGCCAGTCCGCGGTCGGCGAGAAGCGGTAGGCGCTGCTGCGCATGTGCGTGCTGCGGTACGGGTTGGTGCCCAGCTGGCGGTCGCCGCACTGCTGGCAGGTGCCCTGCGGGCAGTGGGCGGAGCCGAGGCCCATGTACACGGAGAGGTAGTCGGCCTTCTCGGCCATCTCCATGACGTCGAGGTTCTGCCCCCAGAACCGGTTGGAATACGCGCGGTAGTACTCGACGACCGGGACGCGCTCCGCCGTCTCCCGGTGGCGCGCCAGGGCCGCCACCGCGAACTGCGTGATGACGGTGTGGTCGAGGTGGTCGGACATCACGAAGTCCTGCTTGCCGCCGTCGTGCTCGGGGTCCGGGTCCATGGTGCGGACCGTGGTGGCCCCGGTCTCGGCGAGCAGCGCGGCCAGACCGGCGATGACCATCTCCCGGGACACGTGCTGGACCTGCGTCAGCGCGGAGCCCCACACCGGCAGCGTCGCCTGGGTGCGGGTCTGGCCCGTCCACAGCTGGTGGAGCCGGGTGCGCATGCCCGCCTCCGTGGGCGCGCCCATGTGCAGCTGGCAGAAGTACATGCGCACGGACGGCACGGCGACGAGCGTGAAGCACTCCACCGCGAAGCCCTGGACGAGTTCGGTGATCTCGCGCCGCCAGGGGCTGTTGCGGTCCCCGGTGGCCATCCGCGCGTAGGCGGAGCGCAGTCCGCAGCCGCGGGCCGTGCTGTACGCGGCGAAGTCCGGCGCGACCGAGCCGCGGCTCTGGTCGTTGACGTCGACGTTGATCCCGTCGCCCTCGCCCGCCGTCAGGACGACGGTGGCGATGCGGTCCCCGTCCTGGAGCGAACGGACCAGGTCCGGGTTCATGAAGTACAGGTCGTCGTCCTGGTGGGCGACGATGTGCAGGATCGAGCGGTTGCTGTTCAACGTTCCACCACGTTCATTGCCATGGCTCCGGAGGCGGAGCAGTACGGTCGGACGTGCACCGGACGCACGGGGCTCGCGATCACGAACCGGGGGTCCTCGTCGGTGGCGACGGGCACGGCGGGATAGGCGCAGGAGTTCTTGACGTCGGGGAAGTCCTCGAAGAGGTGGCAGATCCGCACCCGCCTGCGCTCGAAGGGGTCGGGCTGGATCCACCAGTCCCAGTCCTCCCAGCGCGCCAGCCGGTCCTCGACGGCCGCGCCCACCGGGAGGACGGCCTGGAAGAAGCGCCCGCCGAAGACCCGGGCGGTGACGGTGAGCTGGGCCTTGTAGTGGCCGCGCCGGGTGAGGACCACCTGCGCGCCGGGCATCAGGTCGAGTGCGCCCAGGAGCACGGCGGACAGCACGATCCCGTCGTCGTCGACCTGGACGGTGGAGACCTCGGCGTGCATGGCGCGGACCACGGTGCGCAGCGTCAGCTTCCCGTTGGGCTGCGCGTAGGGCAGGTTCCACCGCACCGGGCCGTTGCCCGGGTCGCCCAGCAGCCGGGAGCGGGCGCCGATCAGCGTACGGGTGTCGCGGATGCCCGCCTTGACGTGCACGCGCTCGCCCCGGCCGGACTCCATCACCACCTGCCAGCGGCCGTCGCCGAGTTGCACCAGGTCCTCGGGGGTGACGTCCGCCGTGTAGCGGGTGCCGCCGGTGTCCAGCGCGGACCGCCGGGTGCTCAGCGGCATGTCGGGGAGCCGGTCCTGGCCCGTCGCGAGGTGGCGCAGCAGGAAGTTCCAGCGGGTACGGCCCTCCGCGGGGCCGTCCAGGGACAGCAGCAGCCGGTCCGCGTCCTCGGCGGTGGCGTGGCAGACCGCCGTCCGCATGCCGGCGGGCGGGGCCTCGGAGCCGGACACCCGGCCGAGCGGCTTGGCCGCGGGCCGGCGGTAGCGGCCGTCGGCGTCGGACCGGCGCCGGGCCGCGTCCTCGAAGAGCTCGCCGTACCGGGTGGCGATCACCGCGGGATCGTAGCGGGCGGAGTTGTGCAGGGCCGCGGCGGCCATCCGGCGGCGCAGCGGCGCGTCGGCCATGACCGTGCGCAGCCCGGCCGCGACGGCGTCGGCGTCGCCGTTGGTGACGAGCAGGCCGTCCTCGCCGTGCGTGATGATCTCGCGCGGGCCGACGGGGCAGTCGGTGGAGACCACCGGCAGCCCGCACCGCATGGCTTCGACCAGAGTCATGCCGAAGGACTCGGCGCTGGAGGTGACCACCGCGATGGAGCCCTTGGCCCACTCGGACTCGATCGGGGAGAAGCCGCCCATCAGCAGTACCTGTCCGGCCAGGCCCAGCTGGTGCACCATCGTACGGAGCTTCGGGGCCTCGCCGCCGTCGCCGTAGATGCGCAGCTGCCAGTCGGGGAAGTCCCCGGCGAGCTGGGCGAAGGCCTGGAGCAGCAGGTCGTAGCGCTTGACGTGGTGCATGCGGCCGGCGGTGACGATCACGTTGCGGCGGCCGTCGGCGGGCTCGACCACCGGCTGCGGAACGCTGTTGGGGATCGCCACGACGGGCAGCAAGGGCGGCAGCGGGGTGTGCTCCAGGAAGGAGCGGGCGTCCGCGTCGGTGACGGTGGTGACGGCGTCCAGCCGCGGGTACACCCGGGCCATCTCGGCGCGCACGGCCGCCGGGATGGCCAGGTGGGTCATGTGCTCCTGGGCCACCCGCAGCGCCTTGTCGTGCGTGTACTGCGCGACGAACAGGTTGAGGCTGGGCCGGGTGCCGATGACCACGTCCGCGTCGGTCTTGGACAGGTGCTCGATGATCCGCCGGTCGGAGAGCTTGCTGTACTGCTCGTGGAACTCCTCCTGGCGCGGTACGACCGAACCGGGTTCCGCCAGGTCCGGGTGGCCGCGGTCCGCGCCGGTCCTGCCCGGGCGCAGGTCGACCAGGGGGCGCACGGTGACCTGGGGCGAGATCTCGAACTTGGTGCCGCCGTTGGTGCGCCGGAAGACCGAGACGATCTCCACCTCGTGGTCGGCCGACAGGGCCTCGGCGAGGTTGATGACGGTGCGGTTCGTGCCGCCGATCCCGTAGATGTTGTTGATCAGGAAGGAGATTTTCATCGGGCGTGGTACTCCTTCCGCTCGAAGGGGCTGGGTATGGGGAAGTAGGAGTCGAGGAACCCGCGCACCATCCGGGACTGGCGGTCCGCGTCCCGGCCGTCGTCGACCGTGTCGTTGATGCAGAACGCCTGCCGGTCCCGGTGGGCGAGGAGGATGCCCAGGCGCCGCTCGATCTCCGGCTTGTCCAGGGCCAGGTACGCGAACTCGATGTCCGAGGGCACCGCCCGGCCCGTGAAGTACGCGTAGTAGTGGTAGAGCGAGGACGGGATCGAGATGTCAGTGACGCTGCGGAACCGGCTCGCGCTGGTGTCCCGGTGGTGGTCGGCGAACTCCTCCTCTATCTCGAAGAGGATGGAGCGCCGCAGCGGGTACGGGGCGTGGCGCATCTTCTGCACGATGCTGGGGCCGAACCGCTCGGCGATGATCCGCCGGTTGTTCTTCCCGGCCGCGTCCACCGGGCGGTCCTGGGAGCTGACCCGCTGCTGCGGCACCTGGGACGGGGAGAAGAACACCCGGGTCGTGCCGTTCGACAGGAAGAAGGCCTGCGGGGTGACGGGCCGGCCCAGGAACATGTCGTCGTTGAAGTACAGGAAGTGCTCCGAGAGCCCGTCGATGTGGTGCAGGCGGCTCTCGATGGCGTGCGAGTTGAAGGTCGGCAGCGCCTGCGGGTCGGCGAAGATCTGCGAGTGGTCCACCACGGTGATCCGCGGGTGGTCCGGGTCGAGCCAGACCGGCCGCTGCCGGTCGGTGACCAGGAAGATGCGGCGCACCCAGGGCGCGTTCTGTTCCAGCGAGCGCAGCGAGTAGCGCAGTTCGTCGCGGCTGATGTAGCGGGCGGGGTTGGCGGACTCCTCGTGGTAGCCGCCGTGGCCGTACTCCCGGCGGCGGCGCTGCCAGGCGGGGTCGTTGCCGTCGACCCAGGTGTAGACGACGTCGATGGGGAAGCGCACGTCCTCGGGCAGGGCGGCGGCGTACGGCTCCAGCGTGCGCACCCTGCGGGTGCGGCGGGTGTGCCGGGAGGCGAATCCGGTGAGCCGGGAGACCGGGACCGTCACGCGCGGGGAGTCCGCGGCCACCTCGTCGGTGACCAGGTTGGGCCGGGGCGCGAGGAGCACCCCCTGCTCGTCGCGCCAGAACTCGATCTCGCTGCCGTACTCCAGGCCGAGCGGCAGCGAGCCGCCCGGATCCCGCCACACCATGCCCACGCGCAGTACGTCGGCCTCGGCGCCGATCCGGCGGGCCCGGCGGGAGCCGGTCAGGGCGGCGCGCAGCGCCGACTTGGGGGCGTCGCCGCGGGAGAGGTAGACGGGGGCCTGCAGGCCGCTCTCGTCCAGCGCGGCCAGGACCCGTTCGCGGTCCTCGGCCCGGACCCCGAAGCAGGCGCGGAAGTCGCTGGCCCCGCGGACGGCGAAGTAGTCGACGCCGGCGCCCTCCAGGGCGGTCACGACGAGTTCGAGGTTGGCCTCGCGCAGACCGAGCGGCGAGGCGGTCGGCCGGACCAGGGCGATCTGCGCCCCGCGGTCCATCAGCGCGGCGAGCCGCTCGCCCTGGCGGAACAGGTGCGGCCAGCGCCGTCGGGCTCGCAGGGCGCGCAGCGCCTGGCTGAGGCCCACGCCCATCTGGAGCCGGCGCAGGAGCCGCTTGACCAGGCCGCGCAGGCGGACCGGGACGCGTCGGGCGAGGCCGCGCCGCAGGGCGACGGGCAGCACGGTGCGGTAGGCCGCGACCATCGACGACGCCTCGGGGTTCATCACCGCCACGGACCGCCGCCTGTGGCCCGCCCCTGTTCGGGTTCCGGCGCGGGGCCGAGTTCCGGCGCGGGGCCGGGTTCCGGCGCGGGGCCGGGTTCCGGCTCGGGCTCCGGCTCCGGCGCCACGGCGGGCACCGGCCTCTCGAACGGGCTGGGCACCGGGTAGTAGCGGCGCAGGAACCCCAGCACGGTCCTGGTGCCGCCGGCGGTACCCGCTTCGGTGCTGCCCAGGCCCATCAGGTGCAGTTGCTGCGTGTCCCGGCGCACCAGCAGCCTCTCCAGCAGCCGCGTGATGCGCGGCATCGCGGCGTGCACGGTGAGCGTGGCCTCGCCGGAGGGGTCGGCCAGGGCCGCGACGTGCGCGGCGTGGTGGACCAGGCCGTCGACGGGGTGGGTGCCGGGCAGCTCGGAGACGTACTGGCCGTCCGGTGCTCCGTGCCCGCCGGCGTGGTCGGGGCGGATGCCGCCGAGGGCCTCGACGGTGTAGGGCTGGGGGCCGTGCGCGTAGCCGTGCACGACGGCCCGGCCGGTGTTCGCGTACGCCTGCGCCGCCCAGGGCGCCGCGGCCTCCTCGGCGGACCAGCCGCCGCGGCGGGGCCGGGTCCCGCCGAGCGGGGTGAAGTAGTCGAAGGCACGGACCGGGCGGGCCAGCAGCGCACCGGGCCGGAACAGCAGGAACCGGCCCGCGGCGCCGGGGAGTTCCTGGAGGGCGGGGTCGGTGCCGGCCGCGGCGCCGGCCAGCCGCAGCCGCTCGCTGACCCGGACCCAGCCGGGGACGGGCCGGGAGGCGACGATGTGGACGACGTCGATCCAGGGGGCGTACTGGTGGATCGAGCGCAGCGTGGCGCGCAGCAGTGCCTCGGCCCAGGGCTCGGAGTGCTCCCACAGGACGACCGCGTCGACCGGGTAGGTGATCTCCTCGATGCGCTGGACCTCGAAGCCCTCGCGGGTGAGGGTGCGTTCGGCGTCCGCGGCGATGTCCGCGTATCCGGACAGCCGGTCGTGGGTGACGCTGACGACGGCCTCCGCCTCGGCGGGTACGACCCGCTGGACGCGGTTGGGGCGCGGGCCGACCAGGCGCGGGGTGGCCAGGGTCGTGTTGTGGGTCCAGAACTCGATCTCCACGCCCTGCTGTTCGCCGATCCACAGCGACCGGGTCGGGTCGGTGCGCAGCCAGGTCAGCCTGATGACCCGGGCCTTCGCGAAGTGCTTCCAGGCCTTCACGTGGCTGCCGGGAACGGCGGCGGTGGACTCGTTGGAGGGGGACACGGAGACGACGTACCCCGTCTGCGCCTCCAGCAGGGCGCGCAGGACACGCCGTACGTCCCCCTTGCGGTCCTGCGGTACGGCGAGGGAGATCCGGCGATCGTCGAGGGCGGGTACGGCGAACCACGGGATGCCGGCCGAGTCGAAGGCGGTGGTGACGAGCGCCAGGTCGGTGTGGCGGGCGAAGTCGGTGGTCAGGCCCCGGTGGACGTGGCCGACCCGGCCGTCGACGGCCTTGGCCCGGCCGTCCGGGACGTTGCCGGAGCCGTTCTCGCGCACCCGCTTGACGGCGCGCCGGTGCAGGCGCGACTCCCGGGAGGCCAGGGTGCGGTCCAGCCGCCTCTTGACGCTGCGGCGCACCTGCGGCGGCATCTTGGCCGCCACCGTGCGCAGCGGCAGGGGGACCAGCTTCGCGTAGACCTGGGCGGCGGAGTTCAGGGCATCGGGCTCAGCCATGTCGTGCGCTCCTCAACTCGGTTCGCAGGGGCTGGGGGTCGGGAAGTAGGCACCCAGGAAGCCGTTGAGGACTTCCGTCTGCGCCTGGAGGTCCTCCGGCGTGGAGTAGGCGTCGTTGAGGCAGAAGGAGTCCTGGCCGCGTCCGTCCAGGAGCCGCTGGAGCCGGTCCGCGAGGTCGTTCACGGACAGCTGGAGATAGGTGTGGCGCATGGATCCGGGCTGGGCCCGGCCGGTCAGGGCCGCGTAGTACAGGGCGAAGGAGGAGGTCGGGGAGAGGTCGGTCATGGCGCGGAACCGGCTGGCGGCCGTGCGCTGCCAGGCCTGCGGGAAGTCCGCCTCGGCCTCCTCCATGGCGCTGCGGCGCAGCGCGTAGGGGATGTGCTCCATCGGCTGGGTGATGACGCGGCCGAACCGCTCCAGCAGCAGTGCCCGGTTGTTCTTGCAGGCCGCGTCGACCGGGGTGTCGGTCTCGACCACGGGCCCCTGGGGGATGCGGTTGCGGGAGGGGAAGTACTTGGCCGTGCCGCCCGGGGTGAAGAAGGTGTGCGGGGTGACCGGGCGGCCGATGAACATGTCGTCGTTGAAGTAGAGGAAGTGCTCGGCCAGACCGGGGATGTGGTGCAGCTGGCTCTCGATGGAGTGCGAGTTGAAGGTGGGCAGGTCGGCCGGGTTGCGGAAGATCTCCCGGTGGCTCACGACCTGGAAGCCGGGCACGTCGGTGCGCATCCAGGCGGGGACCTGATCGTCGGTCACCACGTAGACGTTGCGGATCCACGGGGCGAAGAGGTGCAGGGAGCGGATCGAGTAGCGCAGCTCGTCCCGGCTGAGGAAGCGGGCGTCGCTGGCGGATTCCGCGTGGTACGCCTCGCCCTTCGCCGCCGCTTTGCGCGCGGCCCAGGCCGGGTCGTCCCCGTCCACCCAGGTGTAGACGGCGTCCACGGGGAATTCGATGTCCTCGACCGTGGGGACCAGGAATTCCGGCCGGGTGGCCAGCTGCGGGGCGGACTCCCGGGGGGTGGCCTCGGATATGAAGCGGCTGAACAGGCGCCCCGGGCCCCAGACGTTGGGGCCGTCGGCGGCCACCGAGAAGGCGGTCCGGTTGGGCCGCGGGGCGACCAGCCGGTCCCCCTCGCTCCGCCAGAACTCGACGGCGCAGCCGTACTCGTGCCCGAGCAGGAGGTGGCCCTCGGGGTCGGTCTGGTACCAGCTGGCCTGTACGCCCATGGCCGAGCCCAGCTCGTGCCAGGCCTCGGGGTCACCGCTGGCCAGCGGGCGCGGGGCGCGCAGCCGCGGGTCGCGCAGCGGGGTCAGGTGGCCGGGGTAGTGGGCCAGGTAGCGGGACAGTCCTTCGAGGAAGCGCGTCCGGTCGTCTTCGAGGACGGCCACCGCGGTGCCGTGGTCGGACTTGCCGCGCACGGCGAAGGAGGGGATCCCGAGGTGCTGGAGGAGCTGGGCGACCGCGGCGCGGTTCCATTCCCGGGCGGCGAGCGGGGTGGCGCGCGGGTGGACGTAGGCCTCGTCACCCGATGCCGCGACGAGCAGTCGCGGACGGGGCACCGGCCGGGGGGCGGCCGTGTCCGGCGCCTGGCCCATGCCCGCCCCGGTCTGCATCACGTACTCAGGCATGATGGCCACGCTCAACCCCCCGCAGTGCTTGGAACCGGACTCTCGCGCTGCAGAGCTCCGATTCAACCGCCGCAAGATATGGAAAGAGTAAACGATTTGTCGACATGGTCGGGAACTCCCCCTCCCCCTCCCCCTCAGACAGTCACCCACTCGCCCAGCGTCAGCCCGGAGACCGACGCGTCCTGCCGGGCCACGGCCAGCCGGCCGTCCCCGTCGAGCGAGGCGATGACCAGCCGGCCCAGGGCGTCCGCGGCGGCCGCGGGCTCCCGGATGCCGGTTCCGCCCGTACGCTCCCACCACAGGCCCGCGTTCTCGTGTTCGGTCGGGTACGCGCCGACGGCGACGGCTCCTTCGGCCGAGCGCTGCAGGAGCACCGTGCAGTCGTAGCCGTCGATGGCCATGCGCAGCACGCTCACCCCTTCCCCGCCGGCCGTGCCGAGCGGTGTCGACGCCCGGTCGGTGCGGTACGCGTGGAGCATCCGGTCGCGAACGTCACATCCGTAGACGGTGACCCGGCCCGGTCCGGTGGCCAGCGCGGAGATCGCCGTGCCCGGTGCCGCGAAGAGCGGCAGCCGCTCGTCGATGACCTCGCGCAGCGCACCCTCGGCGTTGCGCCGCCAGCGCAGCACCCCGTCGCCGGAGGGCGCGTAGAGCTCGGGGCGGCCCGCGTCGTCGAGCACGGGGGCCAGCCCGTCCTGCACCTCCGAGCCGTTGATGTCCTGCCAGGAGGTCCAGGAGCCGTCGGTCCGCTGGGTGCGGCTGCTGACACCGCGGCCGAAGTTGCGTGCGTAGACGTGCAGGCAGCCCTCGGCGTCGACGATGGCGGCGGGCACGCCGACCTCGCGGCCCTTGTCGTGGTTGCCGCCGTTCGGGTTGCCGAGGGAGCGCCACGGCCCCAGCGGCCGGCCGCTCTGGTACTGCACGGCGTGCATGACCTCGACGCGTACCGTTCCGCCGGGCTGCGGGGTGCGCCGCAGGGAGACCAGGTGCACCCAGCCCTGCCCGGTCTGGGCCGCCGCCAGTACGGGCAGCAGCCCGGGCGCGTCCAGCAGTTCGCGCTCGCCCCACTCCGGTCCGCCGGGGGTCCGCTCCGTCCAGCGCGCCAGCCGGCCGCCGAGGACCGCGTACGCCGTGAGCTGCCCGTCGGTGCCCCGGGTCAGCGCGACGCGGCGCCCGGGGTAGCGCACGACGGCCGGAGCCGGACCCGACGGCGCCTCGCAGGGGGCCGGGCAGCGGAAGCACTCGACCGCCACCGGCCGCGCACCGGCCTCGGCGGCACGGTGCACCGCCACCAGCGCGGCCTCGGCGACGGCGGTGTGCTCGGGGTGGTCGGGGCGGGCGGCGCCGGTGTCGTCGCTCCAGCCGGTGTGGTCGGGATCGGGGTCCAGGGTGCAGACGGTGCCGGGCGCGAACAGCTCCAGCAGCGCGGCCACCCGGTCCACCAGCCCGTCCGGCGCGCCGGGCACCGGCGGCTCGGCGGGGTCCGCGAAGCAGACTTCGACGTGGGGGGCCTCGGAGAGGGCGAAGACGTCGAGCACCTCGCCGTCCGGCAGGGCCTCGGTCGTACGCCGCCAGGTGCCGCCGCGGCCGATGACCCGCAGCAGCCGGTCCCGGTCGGTCCGCCCGCTGCGCGCGAGGCAGGCCACGGTCACGGGGCGGCCCGGTTCCCCGAGGGCGCGGAACAGTTCCGCGGAGGTCGCGCCGAGCGCGTCCGCGGGGTGGGCCAGTACGTGCAGGACGCGGCCGGCGGTGGCGGATGCCCGGGCTGCGGTCCGGCCGGCGGACGACGGCCGGTCGGTGGCCACCGCCCTGCGGCGGCCCCGCGCCGTGGCGCGTCCGCCCCTCCCCGAACCCCGCGCCACTGCGTTCTCCTGTTGTCGGTACCGCCCGATGGCCGCTGAACACCTTATGTCAGACGAACATCTGAATGAACACGCGCCCTTTGGCGAGCGCTCCGCGGCGGCCCGCTCGATAGGCGCCCCAAGCCGTCGCCCCTATAGTTCTCGCTCAAACACCTGTCCAGTTAAGGATTCGACGCGATGACGCAGACGCAGACCGCCACGACCTCGGGCGAGGGGCAGACCCACCGGGCCGCCCCGCGCAAGCGGCGGCGCGTGCTCAGGATCACCCTGCTGGTCCTGGCCGTTCTGATCCTGGGCGCCGCGGGCGCCGGCTGGTGGGCGTACAACCACCTCAACGGCAACATCGACAGCGTGGACCTGGACCAGGCGATCGGCGACGACCGGCCCGCGAAGGTCGTCGCGAACGCGCAGAACATCCTCGTGATCGGATCCGACTCCCGCGCCGGGGCCAACGGCGACCTCGACCACGGCGACGTCAGCGGCGCCCGCTCGGACACCGCGATGCTCGTGCACATACCCGAGGGCCGGGCCAAGGCCACCGCGGTGAGCATCCCGCGCGACACCCTGATAACCCGGCCCGAGTGCAAGGACCGTGACGGCAAGACGATGGGCTCCGCCAACCGGCAGATGTTCAACTCCGTCTACTCCCTCGCCGGCCCGGCCTGCGTCGTCAAGACCGTCGAGCAGATGTCCGGCATCCGCGTGGACCACTTCGTCGAGGTGGACTTCGCCGGCTTCAAGGGCCTGGTCGACGCCCTCGGCGGGGTCACCGTCACCCTGGACAAGCCGATGAGCGGCGCCAAGGGCGGCCTCAAGCTGGACGCGGGCCCGCACCGGCTCGACGGCACCGACGCGCTCAAGTTCGTCCGTACCCGCTACGGCTACGGGGACGGCAGCGACCTCGGACGCATAGGCCTGCAGCAGAAGTTCATGATGGCGATGCTGAGCGAGATCAAGAAGCAGGACGCCCTCGGCAACCCGGCCCGCCTCTACAAGCTCGCCGACGCGGGTACCAAGTCGCTGACCACCGACTCCGAGCTCGGCTCCCTCAAGGGCCTGTCCGACTTCGCGCAGAGCATGAAGGGCGTGGACCCGGAGACGATGGAGACCATCATGCTGCCGGTCGCCTACGACAAGGTCGACAAGAACCGCGTCATCGTCGCGGAGCCGCAGGCCGGCCAGCTGTGGGAGGCCCTGCGCAACGACAAGAAGGTCCCCGACTCCGCGAAGGACTCCCCCGCCAAGGGCTGACCGGGGAGTCCTCCGGGATCCGCAGGAGACGGCCTAGAACTCTGCGTCCCTGCCGAGGCGGCCGAGGCGGCTGTTGTGGCGGCCGTACACGAAGTAGACGACGAAGCCGATCGCCATCCAGATCCCGAAGCGCACCCAGGTCTCGGCCGGCAGGTTGAGCATCAGCCAGACCGAAGCGGCGATCGACAGGATCGGGACCAGCGGCACCAGCGGGGTACGGAAGGACCGGTGCAGGTCGGGACGGGTGCGGCGCAGGATGATCACGCCGAGCGCCACGACCACGAAGGCGAAGAGCGTGCCGATGTTCACCAGCGTCGCGAGCTCGTTGATGCTGGTGAACCCGGCGACGATCGCGATGACCACGCCCAGCAGGATCGTCGGCCGGTACGGGGTGCGGAACTTCGGGTGCGTCCGCGAGAAGAAGCGCGGCAGCAGGCCGTCACGGCTCATCGCGAAGAACACGCGGGTCTGGCCCAGCAGCAGGATCATGCAGACCGTGGTCAGGCCCACGGCGGCGCCGAAGCTGATGATGCCGCCGTACACGGGATGCCCGGCGGACTTGAAGGCGTCGGCCAGCGGGGCGCTCACCGACAGCTCCGAGTAGTGCTGCATGCCGGTCACCACGAGCGAGACCGCCACGTACAGCACGGTGCAGATGAGCAGCGAGCCGAGGATGCCGCGCGGCATGTCCCGCTGCGGCAGCTTGGTCTCCTCGGCGGCCGTGGCCACCACGTCGAAGCCGATGAAGGCGAAGAAGACGACGGAGGCGGCGGTGAAGATGCCCATGACGCCGAAGTTGGTGGGCTCGTAGCCGAAGATCAACTGGACGAGCGGTGCGTCGAGGCCCGAGCCGCCCTTCTGGGGAACCGCCTCGGGGATGAAGGGCTTGTAGTTGCTGCCCTTGATGAAGAAGAGTCCGGCGATGATCACGATGAGCACCACCGTGACCTTGATGGCGACGACCACAGCGGTGATCCGGGCCGACAGCTTCACCCCGACCACCAGGATCGCGGTGAGCACCAGGACCAGGACGAAAGCCAGCAGGTCGAAGGTGCCGCCCGCCACGTCGGGCCCCTGTAGGGAGACCGGCAGATGGATTCCGGCGTTGTCCATCAGCGAGCGGACGTAGCCCGACCAGCCGACCGCCACGACGGCGGTGCCCAGGGCGAACTCCAGCACCAGGTCCCAGCCGATGATCCAGGCCGGCAGCTCGCCGATCGAGGCGTACGAGAAGGTGTACGCCGATCCGGCGACCGGCACGGTGGAGGCGAACTCCGCGTAGCAGAGCGCGGCGAGCGCGCACACCACGCCCGCGGCCACGAAGGCCAGGGCGGTGGCGGGTCCGGCGGTCTCCTTGGCGACCTTGCCGGTGAGGACGAAGATGCCGGTGCCGATGATGACGCCGACGCCGAAAACGGTCAGGTCCCAGGCGGAGAGCGACTTGCGGAGCGCGTGTTCCGGCTCTTCCGTGTCGCGGATGGACTGCTCCACCGATTTCGTGCGGAAGGGACTGTTCAGATCCGTACTCACCGACGCACCTCCGAACAGGTGGCGTACACACGTACGCGAACGGGCCGGGAGGCCCACCCCTCAAGGGTGATCTCCCGGCCCGTGACGTGCAACCGCGCGGTGCTGCCTTGGCCGGTTGCGGCCGCTCGGCTAGTCGACGGCGGCGGCCGGCTCGCTCTCGTAACGCCCGTCCAGCTTGGCGACGAGGCCGGTGACCTGTCGGGCGATGTCCGGCGCGGTCAGCCCGATCTCGGCCATGACCTCCTTGCGGGAGGCGTGGTCGAGGAAGCGCTGCGGAATGCCGAAGTCACGCAGCGGTACGTCGACGCCCGCATCCCGCAGGGCCTGCGAGACGGCGGAGCCGACACCGCCGGCGCGGCTGTTGTCCTCGACCGTGACGACCACGCGGTGGCGGTCGGCGAGCGGGGCCAGGGCCTCGTCCACCGGCTTGACCCAGCGGGGGTCGACCACGGTGGTGGTGATGCCCTGCTTGTCGAGCAGGTCGGCGATCTCCAGGCACATCGGGGCGAGCGCGCCGACCGAGACGAGCAGTACGTCCGGCCGGGTGACCTCGTCGGCCGGGGTACGCAGCACGTCCATGCCGCCGATCCGGCCGACGGCCGGGACGGCCGGGCCGACGACGCCCTTGGAGAAGCGCACGACGGTCGGCGCGTCCTTCACCTGGACGGCCTCGTTCAGCTGGGCGCGCAGCTGCTCGGCGTCGCGCGGGGCGGCGAGGCGCAGGCCCGGGACGACCTGGAGGATGGACATGTCCCACATGCCGTTGTGGGAGGCGCCGTCGGTACCGGTGACTCCGGCCCGGTCCAGGACGAAGGTGACGCCGCACTTGTGCAGGGCCACGTCCATCAGGACCTGGTCGAAGGCGCGGTTGAGGAAGGTCGCGTACACCGCGAAGACCGGGTGGGCGCCGCCGGTGGCCAGGCCCGCCGCCGAGGTGGCGCCGTGCTGCTCGGCGATGCCGACGTCGAAGATCCGGTCCGGGTAGGCGTCCGCGAACTTCTTCAGGCCGACCGGCTGGAGCATGGCCGCGGTGATCGCGACGATGTCCTTGCGCTCCTTGCCGAGCCTGACCATCTCGTCGGCGAAGACGGAGGTCCAGCTGGCGGCGTCGGTGGAGACCGGCAGGCCGGTGTCCGGGTGGATCACGCCGACCGCATGGAAGCGGTCCGCCTCGTCCTGGACGGCCGGCTCGTAGCCGCGGCCCTTCTGGGTGAGGCAGTGCACGATGACCGGGCCGCTGAAGCGCTTGGCGCGCGTGAGGGCGGACTCCAGGGCCTCGATGTCGTGGCCGTCGATGGGGCCGATGTACTTCAGGCCCAGGTCCTCGAACATGCCCTGCGGGGCGATGAAGTCCTTGAGGCCCTTCTTGGCGCCGTGCAGGGTCTCGTAGAGGGGCTTCCCGACGACCGGGGTGCGCTCCAGGAGGTCCTTGCCGCGGGCCAGGAAGCGCTCGTAGCCGTCCGTGGTGCGCAGGGTCGCCAGGTGGTTCGCGAGGCCGCCGATGGTGGGGCCGTACGAGCGCTCGTTGTCGTTGACGACGATCACCAGCGGGCGGTCCTTGGCGGCGGCGATGTTGTTCAGCGCCTCCCAGGCCATGCCGCCGGTGAGCGCGCCGTCACCGATGACGGCGGCGACGTGGTGGTCCTCGCGGCCGAGCACCTCGTTGGCCTTGGCGATGCCGTCGGCCCAGCCCAGGACGGTGGAGGCGTGCGAGTTCTCGATCACGTCGTGGTCGGACTCGGCGCGCGAGGGGTAGCCGGACAGGCCGCCCTTCGAGCGCAGGTTGCCGAAGTCCTGCCGGCCGGTGAGCAGCTTGTGGACGTAGGCCTGGTGGCCGGTGTCGAAGAGGACCTTGTCCTTGGGCGAGTCGAAGACCCGGTGCAGGGCGATCGTCAGTTCGACCACACCGAGGTTGGGGCCGAGGTGCCCGCCGGTCTTGGAGACGGCGTCGACGAGGAAGGACCTGATCTCGGCGGCGAGCTGGTTGAGCTCCTCCTGGCTGAGCCGGTCCAGATCGCGCGGTCCCTTGATGCGGGTCAGCAGCACCCGTGCCTCCTTGCAGTTGCTTGCTGGTCTGTCGAGTCTAATGTTCCGCTCGCGGCGGGCATCATCGGGCGGTCCCGGTCGGGTCACACCTTTGTCATACCTGTACACGCCGGCGTGAGGTCACACACCCCAAACGGGCGTATACCCGCACACCTGCACGCACATTTGTACGCACAGGTGCCCGGCGCCACACGGAGTGGCACCGGGCACTGTGACGGGTCTTACCGCCGGGTCACGCCTCCGGGCGCGCGGTCAGGCGCGTCCGGCCGACTTCTGGGTCTTGCGAGTGATCGAGTCGATGACCACGGTGGCCAGCAGTACCGCACCGGTGATCATGTACTGGATCGGCGTCGCGATTCCCTCTAGGGCCAGACCGTACTGGATGGAGGTGATGACCATGACGCCGAGGAGGGCGTTCCAGGTCCGGCCGCGGCCGCCGAAGAGGCTGGTGCCGCCGATCACGGCCGCCGCGATCACGTTCATCAGCAGGTCGCCGGCGCCGGCGCTCTGGTTGGCCGCCGCGATCTTGGAGGCCCAGAAGAGCCCGCCGACGGCGGCGAAGGTGCCGGCGATGGCGAAGACCGCGATGCGGACGCCGTTGACGCTGATGCCCGCACGGCGCGAGGCCTCGACGCTGCCGCCGAGTGCGAAAACGTTTCGGCCGAACGAGGTGCGGCGCAGCACGAAGTCCGTGCCGACCAGGGCCAGCAGGAACAGCACCACCGCGAGCGGCAGGCCCTTGTACTGGTTGAACACCACGGCGGGACCGAAGGTGAACACCGCGAGCACGCCGGTGCGCAGCAGGATCTCGACGAGCGGCCGGGAGGGGACCCCCGCCGCCTCGCGGCGCCGCGCGTCGCTGAAGGACGCGAGGAAGTAACCGGCCACCGCGACCGCGGCCAGCCCGTAGCCCACGGCCACGTCCGAGAAGTAGTACGTGGTGAGCCGGCCCACCACGCCCTCGGAGTCGAGGTTGATCGTGCCGTTGCTGCCGAGGATCTGCAGCATGGCGCCGGACCAGAAGAGCAGGCCCGAAAGAGTGACGGCGAAGGCCGGCGCGCCGATCCTGGCGAAGAAGAAGCCGTGGATGGAGCCGATCAGGGCACCGCCCGCGATGGCCGCGAGGATCGCCAGCCACTCGTTCACGCCGTGGGTGACGGCCATGACGGCCACGATGGCACCCGAGACGCCGCTGACCGAGCCGACCGAGAGGTCGATCTCGCCGAGCAGCAGCACGAAGATGATGCCGACGGCCATCATGCCGGTGGCGACCATCGTGATCGCGATGTTGGTGAGGTTCTCCGGGGAGAGGAAGTTCGAGTTCAGCGACTGGAAGATGGTCCAGATGATGATCAGGCCGAGGACGACCGGGACCGAGCCCAGGTCACCGGCCTTGAGCTTGCGGCCGAACTCGTTCACGTAGCCGGACAGGCCCTGCTCGCGGACGAGCAGTCGGGGGTCGACGGCCGGGATGGCGTCCGGCGCGGCGGCCGGATTGACCGGGTCGATGTGCTCGGCCTGGTCGGCCGGGCCCTTGCCCAGCGGGCCGGCGGGAGGGTTCTGGGTGCTCACTTGCGGGCCTCCCCGGTGCGGGCCGCCCGGCGGGTCACGGCGTTGTCCGTGGCACCGGTGATGGCGGAGATGATCTCTTCCTGCGAGGTGTCGGCGACGCTGAAGACACCGTTGTTGCGGCCCAGCCGCAGCACCGCCACCTTGTCGGCGACGGCCTTCACATCGGCCATGTTGTGGCTGATGAGGATGACCGCGTGACCGCGCTCGCGCAGCCGCTCCACCAGGTCGAGGACCTGTGCGGTCTGCTCGACGCCGAGGGCCGCGGTGGGCTCGTCGAGGATCACGAGCTGGGGCTCGCCCAGCATCGAGCGGGCGATCGCCACGGTCTGGCGCTGGCCGCCGGAGAGCGAGGCGATGGGGATGCGGACACTGGGGATCCGGATGGACAGGGTGGTCAGGAGCTCGCGGGCGCGGCGCTCCATCTCCACCTCGTCCAGGACACCGCGGCGCTTGAGCTCGCGGCCCAGGAAGAGGTTGCCGACGACATCGATGTTGTCGCACAGCGCGAGGTCCTGGTAGACCGTCGCGATGCCCAGGTTCTGGGCGTCGTGGGGCTTGGTGATCGTGACCGGGCGGCCCTCCCACTCGATGACTCCGTCATCGATGGGGTGCACGCCGGCGATCGTCTTGACCAGCGTGGACTTACCGGCGCCGTTGTCGCCGACGAGGGCGACCACCTCGCCTGAGTGGATCTCGAGTTCTACGTCGGTGAGGGCCTGAACGGCGCCGAACCGCTTCGAGACCCCTCGCAACGCCAGCACGGGCGCAGCGGACACATGAACCATCTCCTTCGCCGCCTGACCGGCGGGGATGTCGTGCAAAAGAGCAGGAGCGGGGTGAATGGGGGATCAAGCAAAGAGGGGAGGAGAAGCGTTTCTGTGCCGGCGCCCCGCCGGTGGCGGGAAGTTGGGGGCGGGGCGCCGGACAGGCACGGGGGTCGCCCTGCGGGAGGGCGACGGGGGCCTTACTTCAGGCCGAGGGCGGCGCAGGCGGCCGCGTACTTGTCGGTGCAGATCTCGTCGAGCGTGTAGACGCCGTCCTTGATGACGGTGTCCTTGATGTTGTTCTTGGTGAGCGAGACGACCGGGATCAGCACGGCCGGGACGCCCTTGGCGCTGCCGCTGTCGACGGTGGAGGTGCCCGCCGGCTTCTCGCCCTTGGCGAGCGCGACGGCCATCTTCGCGGCGGCCTCGGCCTCGGGGGCGTACGGCTTGTAGACGCTCATGAACTGCTCGCCCGCCACGATCCGCTGCACACCGGCGAGTTCGGCGTCCTGGCCGGTGACCGGGGGCAGGGGGTTCAGACCGCCGGCCTTGAGGGCGGTGATGATGCCGCCGGCCATGCCGTCATTGGCCGAGTAGACGCCGATGATCTTGTCCTTGCCGAGCGCCGCGATCGCGCCGGCCATGTTCGTGTTGGCGTTCTCGGGCTTCCACTCGACGGTGTCGTACTCCTTGCCGATGTTCACCTTGCCGTCGAGGACGGAGTGCGCGCCGGCCTTGAAGAGCTTGGCGTTCGGGTCGGTGACCGAACCGTTCATCATGACGATCTGGCCGTCCTTGGCCTTGTCGCCCAGCGCCTCCAGGAGCGCCTTGCCCTGGACCTTGCCGACCTCTTCGTTGTCGAAGGAGGTGTAGGCGTCGATCGGGCCCTCGGCCAGGCGGTCGTAGGCCACGACCGGGATGCCGGCCTCCTTGGCCTTCTTGACCGAGCCGGCGATGGCCTTGGCGTCCACGGCGTCGACGATCAGGACGTTCACCTTGTTGGTGATCATCGTGTCGACCTGCGAGTTCTGCGTGGTCGCGTCCTGCTTGGCGTTGGCGTAGACCACCTCGGCCTTGCCGCCGGTGAGTTCGGCGATCTTCTTCTCGATGAGCGGCTTGTCGAACTTCTCGTAGCGCGCGGTCTGGTTCTCCGGCAGGAGCAGACCGATCTTGATCGCGTCACCCTTGGCGGCGCCGGAGTCCTTCGTCTTGTCTCCGGCCTCCTTCGCGCTGCCACAGGCAGCGAGCGAAACGGCCATGGTGCCGGCGGCAACGGCTACGGCGGCTCTACGCATACGCGTGTTCATTACTTGAACCTCCCTGACGAGGCCGCAACACTGCGGCCGAGGTGGATGTGAGTCAACCCCGGCCGCAATCTTGGCGTCAAGGAGTGAATCCTTAACGAGATGACAACGGTGCCATCCGTTATCTAACTGAAGACAAGACGGCTGGAGCTCGCACCCCACTACTATTTTCCGCCAAAAGGGTCGAATCGCCCATCTCGCTGAGTACGAGGGCCAGCGCGCCCAGCACCTCGGCCCGGCCGCCCAACGACCCCGTCAGCACCGACAACTGGCGGGCCGCGCTGGGAATCGCGTACCTCCCCACGGATTCACGGATGGGAGCCAGTACGAGTTCACCGGCGTCGGCGAGCGAGCCCCCGAGCACCACCCGGCTCGGGTTCAGGAGGTTGCACAGGCTGGCCACGCCGCTGCCGATGTGGCGGCCCACGTCCGTGACGACGCGACGGCAGCCCGGGTCCCCCTCCCGGGCCAGCTCCACCACCCGTTCCATCGTCAACTCCGGTCCGTGGCTGCCCTGGAGGAGCGGCAGTACGTAGCGGGCGGCGGCGAAGGTCTCCAGGCAGCCGCGGTTGCCGCAGCGGCAGACCGGGCCGGACTCGTCCAGCGTGATGTGCCCGATCTCGCCGGCGGTTCCGCCGGGGCCGCGGTAGATCTGGCCGTTGATCACCAGCCCGGCGCCGACACCGCTGGCGACCTTGATGTAGGCCAGGTCCTTCACTCCCCGCCCGCTCCCCCATACGAGTTCACCGAGCGCCCCGAGGTTCGCGTCGTTGTCCACGTACACGGGCACGCCCAGGCGCTGCGAGAGCTCCTGGCGGGGGTTGATCCCGGCCCAGCCGGGCAGGATCGCGGTGGAGCCGAGGGTTCCGGACTCCACGTCGATCGGCCCGGGCACGCCGAGCCCGACGCCGATGACCTTCTCCAGGCCCACTCCGATGGACGCGATCAGCCGGCCGACCAGGGCCTCGGCCCGGTCGAAGCCGTCCGTCCAGGAGGCGTCCACATCCAGCGGCTCGGACTCCTCGGCGAGGACCTGGTGGGCCAGGTTCCCGACGGCCACCCGCAGGTGGGTGTGGCCGAAGTCGACGCCGATGACGATGCCGGCGTCACCGCTGAGCGAGACGCTGCGCGCCCGCCGGCCGCCGGCCGAGGTGTCCGTGACCTCGACGGTCCCGGCCTCCTTGAGCTCCCGGACGATGTTCGAGACCGTGGCCGCCGACAGTCCGGTGGTACGGGCGATCTCCGCCTGGGTCAGCGAACCCGCGAGCCGCACCGCGCGTACGACCCGTTCCAGGTTCGCGCGGTGCAGCGAGGACTGCGATCCGGGAGTCTGCACGACTCATCCACTCCTGCCCATAAGCGACGGCCAGCCGTCGCCCCCCGGCCGGGCCGTCGCGGCTGCGTGCTCCGAGACCCCGGCGTCTCTCCAACTTGTGAACCTTAAGTCGAGCCTTTGCTCATCGCGACGTCAAGGGGTTGGCGCCGCACGAATCAGGCACTACCGGTCAAAAGGAGGAGAGAAAGGTCCCAGAGATCGTGCTACGGTCGCTGAGGCGCCGATCCTCTGCGGCCTCTTCCGGCCGGACCGGGCGCCTTTCAATGACCGCGCTACGCAAGGAGGTGTTCGGGATGAGTCCCGATCGAAGTCCTTGCAGCGCTCTCGTCGGCTGACCAGCTCAGACCCGTTCTGACCGGCTGACCCTTTCTTCGAGTGTGCGCCCGGCCGCGGTACTCCGCCGCCGCGACGCCTCCTGCATTCATCTTCGCAACCCCTTCCGCGGGCCTCCCGGTCCTTCCGCCGGGCCCGCGTCATCCATGCCCCTCGGCGTATCCGCGGCCCCTTCGGGCCACCCGTGCGCCGACCCATGATCACTCCACGTGACCGTGCGGCTCCGTGCTGCCCGGACGCCGTGGAGGGAGGTATTCGTCATGACCATGCTCACCCCTCGTACCCCCGCCAAGCTCGCACCGCCGGGCCGGAGCCGCCGCGAGCGCAAGGCCGCCGAGCTGGAGTCCCGTACCCGCCTCGTCGGCGAGCGCCTCACCGCGATCAGCGCCCGCCCGGGGATCCAGGTCCTTCAGGATGTGGACACCTCGCGCACCGGCCTCACCCACACCGAGGCCGCCCTGCGCCTGGAGCGGCACGGCACCAACGTCGTCGCCCAGGAGCGCGCCCCGCTCTGGTTCGTCCAGCTGGCGAAGGCCTTCTGGAACCCCTTCATCGCCGTCCTGGTCTTCCTGGCCGCGATCATGTACTGGCAGGACCCCGAGGACCCGGGCGTCATCATCCTCTCCGTGATGGTGGCGATCAGCGGACTGCTGCGCTTCTGGCAGGAGTTCCGCTCGGGCCGCGCCGCCGACGCGCTGAAGCAGCTCGTCACCACCACCTGCGCGGTGCAGCGCCGGGCCGGCAGCGGCTCGGGCCCGACCACCTTCGAGGTGCCCATGGACCAGGTGGTCCCGGGCGACCTGGTCAAGCTGGCGGCCGGCGACCTGATCCCGGCCGACCTGCGGCTCATCACCTCCAAGGACCTGATGGTCAGCCAGGCCGCGCTGTCCGGCGAGTCCCTGCCGGTCGCCAAGGCCGACACCCGGTCCGAGGACCTGGGCCAGCAGGAGACCACCGACCCGGTCGAGGCCGACAACCTCTGCCTGATGGGGACTTCGGTCACCTCCGGCACCGCCACCGGAGTCGTCGTCGCCACCGGCGCCGGCACCTACTTCGGCTCGATGGCCGGCTCGCTGGTCGGCGAGCGCCCGCAGACCAACTTCGACACCGGCGTGCGCAAGGTCAGCTTCCTGCTGATCCGCTTCATGCTGGTCATGGTCCCGGTCGTCTTCATGATCAACGGCCTGACCAAGGGCGACTGGAACGAAGCCTTCCTCTTCGGTATCGCCGTGGCGGTCGGCCTGACCCCCGAGATGCTGCCGATGGTCGTCTCCGCCAACCTGGCGCGCGGCGCGGTGGCCATGTCCAAGCGCAAGGTCGTCGTCAAGCGGCTCAACGCGATCCAGAACCTGGGCGCGATGGACGTGCTCTGCACCGACAAGACCGGCACCCTCACCGAGGACCGGATCGTCCTGGACCGCTACCTGGACGTGCACGGCAACGAGGACAACGAGGTCCTGGAGTACGGCTACCTCAACTCGCACTTCCAGACCGGCCTGAAGAACCTGATGGACCAGGCGGTCATCGACCGCGTGGACGAGGCCGAGGAGGTTGTCGTCGACGCACGGTTCTCGATGGTCGACGAGATCCCCTTCGACTTCGCCCGGCGCAGGATGTCCGTGGTCCTCAACCGCAACAGCGTCGTGGGCGGACTCGGCCGCGCCGAGCACGTCATGATCACCAAGGGCGCCGTCGAAGAGGTCCTGGACCTCTGCACGCACATGACGGACCGCGGCAGGAAGGTCGAGCTGACCGAACAGCTGCGCTGGCACGTCACCCGCATCGCCGAGGACAACAACCGGCAGGGCCTGCGCGTCCTGGCCGTCGCCACCCGCACCGTCCGCAGCCCGCGCGACACCTACACCGTCGCCGACGAGGACCAGCTGACCCTGGTCGGCTTCCTCGCCTTCCTCGACCCGCCGAAGGCCGACGCCGCCGCGGCCCTGCAGGGCCTCGCCGACAAGGGCATCGCGGTGAAGGTGGTCACCGGCGACAACGAGCTCGTCGCCGCCCGGGTGTGCGCCGACGTCGGCATCGAGGTGGGCCACGTGGTCCCCGGCTCCGAGATCGACGGCCTCGACGACCCGGCGCTGCGCGCGCTGGCCGCCCGTACGACGGTCTTCGCCAAGGTCAACCCCGTCCAGAAGGCCCGGATCGTACGGGCCCTGCAGGCGGACGGGCACACCGTCGGCTTCCTCGGGGACGGCATCAACGACGCGGCGGCGCTGCGCGACGCCGACGTCGGCATCTCGGTCGACACCGCGGTCGACATCGCCAAGGAGTCCGCCGACATCATCCTGCTGGAGAAGGACCTGACCGTCCTGGAGCAGGGCGTCGTCCAGGGCCGGACCACCTTCGGCAACACGATCAAGTACATCAAGATGACGGCGTCGTCGAACTTCGGCAATGTCTTCTCGGTGCTGGTGGCGAGCGCGTTCATCCCCTTCCAGCCGATGCTCGCGATCATGCTGCTGGTGCAGAACCTGGTCTACGACATCTCCCAGCTGGCCACGCCGTGGGACCGGATGGACGAGGAGTACCTGCGCAAGCCGCGCAACTGGGACGCCAAGGGCATCTTCCGCTTCATGGTGACCATCGGCCCCGTCAGCTCGATCTTCGACATCTCGATGTTCCTGATCATGTGGAACGTCTTCGGCGCCAACACCGAGGCCGGCGCGTCGCTCTTCCAGTCCGGCTGGTTCATCGAGGGCCTGCTCTCGCAGACCCTGATCGTCCACATGATCCGCACCCGCAAGATCCCCTTCATCCAGTCGCGGGCCTCCTGGCCGGTGATGGTGATGACCGTCCTCGCGGTGCTGACCGGGCTCTACCTGCCCTTCTCGCCGCTCGCGTCCTCGCTGGGCTTCGTGGCCCTGCCGGCGAGCTACTTCCCGTGGCTGATCGGCGTACTGCTCGCGTACTGCACGCTCACGCAGTTCGTGAAGACCTGGTACATCCGCAAGTTCAGCACCTGGCTCTGAAAGAACAAGGAAAGGAGAGAGGCCGATGCTGCTCAGCGAATGGGAGATGGCCGGACACCTGGCCGCCGCGCTCGGATTCGGAGCGGCGATCGGCCTGGAACGGCAGTGGCGCGCCCGGATGGCGGGACTGCGTACGAACGCCCTGGTGGCGGGTGGCGCGGCGCTGTTCGTGCTGCTCTCGCAGTACGGGTTCCTGAGCGCGGCCTCGGAGGTGAGCTACGACGGCTCGCGGGTCGCGGCGCAGATCGTCTCCGGGATCGGTTTCCTCGGCGCCGGGGTGATCATGCGGGACGGGCTGAGCGTCCGGGGTCTGAACACGGCCGCCACCCTGTGGTGTTCGGCGGCCGTGGGCTGCCTGGCCGGCGTGGGCCTGTTCGTACTGGCCGCCTTCGGCACGGCGGGCGTGGTGGGGGCCAACCTCCTGCTGCGCCCGCTGGGCCGGCGCCTGGACCGCGAACCGCGCGGCGGGGCCGAGGTGGCCACCGACTTCCACTTCGAGGCGGTGTGCCTGGAGGCGGAGGAGGCCCACATCCGCCACCGGCTGGTCGACGCGCTGGGCCGGCCCGGCTACCAGCTGCGCTCGATCCGCAGCCAGGACGGCCCCAAGGACGGCCTGGTGACGGTGTCGGCGCTGCTGACCGCCGAGGGGCAGGGGGGCCGGGCGCTGGAGGAAGCGGTCAGCAACCTCTCGCTCGACCCCTCGGTCTCGGCGGTCAGCTGGTCGGTCGTCCCCGACACCACGGGGTGACCCCGGGCTACTTGAGGGTGGCCGAGGTCAGTCCGGCCTGGATCTGGCGCTGGAAGGACAGGTAGACCACCAGCATCGGGATCATCGCGATGGTGACGCCGGCGAACAGCACCGGCAGGTCCGTCTCGTAGCCCATCTGGTACTGGAGTTGGATGAGGCCCTGGGTGAGCATGTACCGCTCGGGGTCCGATCCCGTCTGCGGCTGCATCAGTACGGACGGCAGGATGTACTGGTTCCACTGGCCCAGCATGTTGAATATCCCGACGCTGATCAGGCCGGGCTTGGCCATCGGCAGCATCACCTGGAAGAAGATCCGGGTGTGCGAGGCCCCGTCGATCACCGCCGCCTCGTGCACGGCCGTCGGCAGCGTGCGGAAGAAGGAGTGCATGAAGAAGACGGTGAAGGGCATCGAGTAGGCCACGTACACGAGGATCAGGCCCTGGTACGAGTTGAGCATGTCCAGCCGCTTCACCATGAAGAACAGCGGGACGAGCGCCAGGAAGACGGGGAACATCGCCCCGCTGACGAAGAAGTAGTAGATCAGCCGGTTGCCCGTGAAGGGGTAGCGCGCCAGGACGTACGCGGCCATCGAGCCGAGCAGCATGGTCAGGGGGACCGAGAACGCCATCACGATCACCGTGTTGGCGAAGTAGTCCCCGATGCCCTTGCTCCAGGCCCGGCCGAAGGCGTCGAACTCCCAGTGGGACGGCCAGCTCAGGGCCGATCCGCCGATCTGCGCGTCGGTCTTGAAGGAGCCGAGCACCAGCCAGATCAGGGGCAGGACGATCAGTATCCCCCACACGGCGAGGAAGCCGTGGGAGAAGACGTTCAGGGCCATGCCGTCGGAGCCGCCCTTGCTCCGGCCGCCGGCCTGACCGGTGCCGGCGGTGCGCTCTGCGGCCGCCTCGCCCGGTGCTTTGATCACTGTGGTCATCGTGGTCTCCCGCTCAGAACTCGACGCGCTCGCGGCGGGTGGCACGCAGCGTGATGACGGAGAGGATCAGGGTGAGGAGGAGCATGACGACCCCCATGGCGCAGGCGTAGCCCGCCTTGCCGAAGTGGAGGAAGTTGCGCATCAGCACCGTCGCCATGACCTCGCTGTGGTGGTCGGGTCCGCCGCCGAACTGGCCCGAGGTCATGGTCGACACGAGGACGAACATGTCCATCGCGGCGATGCCCAGGTAGACCGCGGAGGTCTGCACAGAATCCCACAGCAGCGGCAGCGTGACCTTGAAGAAGGTCTGGGCGCGCCCCGCGCCGTCGAGCAGGGCTGCTTCGTAGATGTCCTTGGGGACCGACTGCATGGCCGCCGAGAAGAGCACGAGGTAGAAGCCGACCCCGTGCCAGACGACGACCAGGAGCAGGCACCACAGGACGAACTTGGGCTCGTTGAGCCATTCGACGGGGTGCTGCGGGTCGACCAGGCCCAGCTTCATGAGGAAGCCGTTGAGCAGTCCTCCCTGGTCACTGCGGTACACGGCGCCGAAGAGCACCGCGAGGATGGCGAGGGAGAGCACCTGCGGGAAGAAGTAGACGATCTTGTAGAGCGCCGATCCCCGGACCCCCTGGACGCCGCCGGCCCCGCTGCGCCCGCCGGCGTTCAGCATGAAGGCGAAGAACAGGGAGATCAGGATGGTGACCGCGGGGACGAACACCAGGAGCAGCAGGTTGTGCAGCAGTGCGCCTCGGAAGACCTCGTCCTTCATCAGGGCCGAGTAGTTGTCCAGGCCGACGAAGTCGAATGTCGGTGACTGGCCGGTCCAGTTGGTGAAGGAATAGCCGAACGTCTGAATGTACGGCCAGATGACAAAGGTCAGGTACAGCGCGAGGGGCAGGAAGAGGAAGCCGGCGATGAAGCCGCCCCGTCCCTTGCTGTTGGCTACTTGGCTCATGGTGTCCGTCCCTGGTGTTGCCCGGTGACCGGTGGACGCTGCGTCAGCTGCGCTTGTTGTTCTTGGCGTTCGGGTCCTGGGTCGCCTTGTTTACCGCAGCCTGGGCCCGCTTGATCCATTCCTTGGGCTGGATGCGCTTGGCCATCAGCTCATTGGACGCGTTCTGGATCTCCGTGTCCATCTCGCTGTACCAGTCCGGGTAACGGTAGTTGAAGGTGTTGTCCCCCGCCGCCTTGAGGGCCGCGACCGCGGACTTGGTGCCGGGTCGCAGCTGAACGGCCGGGTCCACGCCGTCCTTGACGACAGTCAGCGAGTTGGCTTCCTTGGCGAAGATCGTCGACCATTCGCGCGACAGCATCGAACGGATGAACTCCAGGCCGCCGGCCTTGTTCGCGGCCTTCTCCGGGACGATGAAGGGCTCGCCGGCGCCGGCCCGGATGGCCTCGAACGGCAGCTTGCTGCCGGCCAGGACGGGCATCGGCAGGAACTGCATGTCGAAGTCGTCCGGGGTCTGCTTGAGCTGCTCGTTCTCCAGCCAGGAGCCGGAGGTGATGAAGGCGGCCTTGTACTGGTTCCACTGGGTCTGGGACTCGGTGTGGGTGAGGCCGTTGGTGCCCGGCATCAGGAGGTTCTTCTCGACGATCTCGTAGACCGCCTCGACCGCCTCCAGGGCGACCGGGTTGTTCTCGAAGGCATTCGGTTCGAGGTTGTCGATCGCCTTCATGGCATCCAGGCCGCCCTTCTTGGCGATCAGGTCCATGATGGCGACGTTGATGTAGTACGGGTACTTGCCCTGGTGGGCGAGACCGCCGATGCCGGCGTCCTTGGCCTTCGTACAGACGGCGAGGAACTCGTCCCAGGTCTTCGGCGGGGTCCAGCCCTTCTCCTTGAAGAGCTTGCCGGAGTACCACAGGCCCCAGACGGTGTAGACGTAGTTCAGCGAGACGAACTTGCCGCCCTGCATGCCGCCCTCGATGGTGCCGGCGATCAGCATGTCCCGGACCTTCTTGGTGGGGTCGTCGAGCGAGGGCGCGTCGAGCACCGGGGTGAGGTCGGCGAGCTGGTTGCCCTTGACGAGGACGTCCAGCTTGATCTGCTGGGCGCCGGAGTCGTCGACGACGTCCGGCGGGTTGCCGCCGTTGAAGCGCGGCTGGAGCTTGGAGGTGATCTCCTGGGTGGCGAGGTGGGAGGAGGTCGTGCCCCACTTCTTGTCGAAGGCGGCCTCCCACGCCTTGGCGTACTCGTCGCCGTAGCCGCCCTTGAAGACGACCACGTCGAGCTTGCTGCCCTTCGCCACGCCGAAGGGGTTCTCCTTGCTGATCGCCGCGCCGGAGGGGGCGTCCTTCGGCTTCTCCTCGCCGCCGGAGGCGCAGGCGGACAGGAAGCTCATCGTCGGCACGGTGATAAGTCCGAGTGCTGCGGAACGCTTGATCAGATCGCGGCGGCCGAGGCCCTCACCAGTGGATCCCATGCTCATGTCCTCGCCTTCGTCAGGAGTGTGAAGGAGGCCGGAAACCACGGCAGTTGCCGTTCATACGGGCATCGCCGCAGGTCCCTGCCGTCCCCCGGTCCGGGGCCGCTCGTAGCGCGGCGGTCCGGACGGGCACAGGTATAGTCCACTTCCGGTCGGCTGAGCAAGATCGTGCGCAAGGATGACCGCCAGCTTTTCCGAGTTGAGACCTGTCCGTCATCTGGAACCGCAACCACGAAAAGCGGAAGGACCGTACCCCCTTAACGGGGATACGGCCCTTTGGTGCCGATTCGCCTAAGCGTTTGAGAGCTTAGCCGCGGATGAGGTTGCGGAGCACGTACTGCATGATGCCGCCGTTGCGGTAGTAGTCCGCCTCACCCGGCGTGTCGATGCGGACGACCGCGTCGAACTCCACGCCGGTGTCGGTGGTCACCTTGACCGTGCGCGGGGTGGTGCCGTTGTTCAGCTCCTCCACACCGGTGAAGGCGAAGGTCTCCTCGCCGGTGAGGCCCAGGGAGGCCGCGGTGACGCCCTCGGGGAACTGCAGGGGCAGGACGCCCATGCCGATCAGGTTGGAGCGGTGGATGCGCTCGTAGGACTCGGCGATGACGGCCTTGACGCCGAGCAGCGCGGTGCCCTTGGCGGCCCAGTCGCGGGACGAGCCCGAGCCGTACTCCTTGCCCGCCAGGATGACCAGCGGGATGCCGGCGGCCTGGTAGTTCTGCGAGGCGTCGTAGATGAAGGAGACCGGCGCACCGTCGACGGTGAAGTCGCGGGTGAAGCCGCCCTCGGTGCCCGGCGCGATCTGGTTGCGCAGGCGGATGTTGGCGAACGTACCGCGGATCATGACCTCGTGGTTGCCGCGGCGGGAACCGTACGAGTTGAAGTCGCGGCGCTCGACACCGTGCTCGGTGAGGTACTTGCCGGCCGGGGTGTCGGCCTTGATCGCACCGGCCGGGGAGATGTGGTCGGTGGTGACCGAGTCGCCCAGCTTCGCCAGCACGCGCGCGCCGGCGATGTCGGAGACCGGGGTGGTCTCCATCGTCATGCCCTCGAAGTAAGGGGGCTTGCGGACGTAGGTGGACTGCGGGTCCCACTCGAAGGTGTTGCCGGTCGGGATCGACAGCGCCTGCCACTGGGCGTCGCCCGCGAAGACGTCCTGGTAGGACTTGCTGAACATGTCCTCGCCGATGGCGTTCGCCACGACGTCGTTGACCTCGGCCTCGGAGGGCCAGATGTCCTTCAGGAAGACCGGGTTGCCCTCGGTGTCGGTGCCGATGGCGTCGGTGGTGATGTCCACCTTCATGGAGCCCGCGATGGCGTACGCGACGACCAGCGGCGGGGAGGCCAGGTAGTTCATCTTGACGTCGGGGTTGATGCGGCCCTCGAAGTTGCGGTTGCCCGAGAGGACCGAGGTGACCGCGAGGTCGTGCTCGTTGATCGCCTTCGAGATCTCCTCGTCCAGCGGACCGGAGTTGCCGATGCAGGTGGTGCAGCCGTACCCGACGAGGTTGAAGCCCATCTTGTCGAGGTACGGGGTCAGGCCGGCCTTGTCGAAGTAGTCGGTGACGACCTTCGAGCCCGGGGCCAGGGTGGTCTTGACCCACGGCTTGCGGGACAGGCCCTTCTCGACCGCCTTCTTGGCCACGAGCGCCGCGGCGACCATGACGTAGGGGTTCGAGGTGTTGGTGCAGGAGGTGATCGCGGCGACGGTGACGGCACCGTGGTCGATCTCGAAGGAGGTGCCGTCGGCCAGGGTGACCTGGGTCGGGCGGCTCGGCACGCCGTTGGTGGCGGCCGGGGCGTCGGAGGCCGGGAAGGACTCCTTGCCCGCCTCGTCGTCGTCCTCGACGTAGTTGCGCACGTCCTGGGCGAACTGCTGCGAGGCGTTGGCGAGGACGATGCGGTCCTGCGGGCGCTTCGGGCCTGCGATGGAGGGGACGACCGTGGAGAGGTCGAGCTCCAGCTTCTCGGAGAAGTCGGGCTCGGCGGCCGGGTCCAGCCACAGGCCCTGCTCCTTGGCGTACGCCTCGACCAGCGCGACCTGCTGGGCGTCGCGGCCGGTCAGGCGCAGGTACTTCAGGGTCTCGTCGTCGATCGGGAAGATCGCGGCGGTGGAGCCGAACTCCGGCGACATGTTGCCGATGGTGGCGCGGTTCGCGAGGGAGGTGGCGGCGACGCCCTCACCGTAGAACTCGACGAACTTGCCGACGACGCCGTGCTTGCGGAGCATCTCGGTGATGGTCAGCACGAGGTCGGTGGCGGTGGTGCCGGTGGGCAGCTCGCCGGTCAGCTTGAAGCCGACGACGCGCGGGATCAGCATGGAGACCGGCTGGCCGAGCATCGCGGCCTCGGCCTCGATGCCGCCGACGCCCCAGCCCAGCACGCCCAGGCCGTTGACCATGGTGGTGTGCGAGTCGGTGCCGACGAGGGTGTCCGGGTACGCCTGGCCGCCCCGGACCATGACCGTGCGGGCCAGGTGCTCGATGTTGACCTGGTGGACGATGCCGGTGCCCGGGGGGACGACCTTGAAGTCGTCGAAGGCGGTCTGGCCCCAGCGCAGGAACTGGTAGCGCTCCTTGTTGCGGCCGTACTCCAGCTCGACGTTCTGCGCGAAGGCGTCCTTCGTGCCGAACTTGTCGGCGATGACCGAGTGGTCGATGACCATCTCGGCGGGCGAGAGCGGGTTGATCTTCGCCGGGTCGCCGCCGAGGGCCTTCACGGCCTCACGCATGGTGGCGAGGTCCACGACGCAGGGCACACCGGTGAAGTCCTGCATGATCACGCGAGCCGGCGTGAACTGGATCTCCTCGCTGGGCTGGGCCTGCGAGTCCCAGTTGCCGAGCGACCGGATGTGGTCGGCGGTGATGTTCGCGCCGTCCTCGGTGCGGAGCAGGTTCTCCAGCAGGACCTTCAGGCTGTAGGGAAGGCGGGCGGAGCCCTCGACCTTGTCCAGCTTGAAGATCTCGTACGACTCGTCGCCCACCTGCAGCGTGCTGCGGGCGTCGAAGCTGTTCGCCGACACGACAGTCTCCTTCATGCATGAATTCGCGCTTTTACCGCAATCCTGCCGCGAGGCACTCTGGCCAATCCGCTAAGGTGAGGCTAAGTTAGGTAACCCTTACCAGCGGGACGGCTGCGGTACGTCTTGGGCAGATATCTCGATGTCGAGATAACTCTAGTACATGTCCGCGGCCCGGACGAGGCGCGGACCCGTCGGCCCGCCGTCACGGCCTGCCGCCGGGGCCCTCGCGCACGCCCTCGTCCGGCGCACCGACCGGCGCGAACGGCGCGAACACCGCCCGCCGCCGAGCCCCCGTACGCCCTACGTGCACGCACCCGCGCTCCCTATCCTGCTTCGAGGAGGCCGGGGGGCCGGGGTTCCGCGTCAGGGGGCGGCTGTGGCACGTGCGGTGGGGATCGACCTGGGGACGGACCGCTGCGCCGTGTCCGTATTCACCGGGGGCGCGGACGGGTTCGGCGGCGCTCCGGTGGCCGTCCCCGGCGCCGGAGGCTCCCGCACCACCCCCGCCGTGGTCGCCTTCACCGCGGACGGCGAGGTCCTGGTCGGCGAGGCCGCCCGGCGCCAGGCCGTCACCAATGCCGCCCGGACCGTCGACGGGATCCGGCGGCGCCTGGGAACCGACTGGACGCTGCGGATCGACGGGGAGACGTACACCGCGCAGCGGATCGCCGCGCTGCTGCTGGGCCGGCTCAAGGCGGACGCCGAGGCCCACCTCGGCGAGCCGGTGACCGACGCCGTGATCACGGTTCCGGCGGACTTCGGCGAGGCCCAGCGGCAGGCCACCCGGGAGGCCGGGGCGCTCGCGGGCCTCCATGTGCTGCGCGTCCTCAGCGAGCCGGCCGCGGTGGCGCTGGCGAACGGGGTGGCCAGGTCCGGCGGGGACGACACCGTGCTCGTGTTCCGCCTGGGCGGCGGCAGCTTCGACGCATGCCTGCTGGAGACCGGCCGGGCCGACGGCAGGCTCGTCGCCGAGGTCAAGGCCGGCGCCGGCGACTGCGGCCTGGGCGGCGCCGAATGGGACCGGGCCCTGGCCGACGGCCTCGCCGCGCGGTTCCGCGAGGCGCACGGGGTCGACCTGGACGGGGACGAGGCGACGGCGCGGCGGTTGCGCGAGGCGGCCGAGCGGGCGAAGACCGACCTCTCCTCTGCCACCGAGACCACCGTCAGCCTGCCGTTCGTCGCCGGCGCGCCCGGCGGGCCGCTGCACCTGGAGGAGCGGCTGACCCGCGCCGAGTTCGAGCAGCTGACCCGCGGCCTGCTGGGGCGCTGCGCCGCCGTTTTCCACGGGGTCGCCAGGGACTCGGGAATCCCGCTGCGTGACATCGACCACGTCGTGCTGGCCGGCGGCGCGACCCGGATGCCCGCCCTCGTGGAGCTCGTACGCGAGCTGACCGGCGGACTGGAGCCGGGCAGGGCGGCGTACGGGGACGAAGGGGCCGCGGGCGGGGCCGCGATCCAGGCCGCCGTCCTCAAGGGGCTGTGCCGCGACGCCCTGCTGCTCGACGCCACCTGCAAGTCGCTGGGCGTGGAGACCGAGGGCGGCGTCATGACACCCGTCGTCGAACGCAACACCACCATTCCGGCCAAGCGCACCGTGCTCTTCGACCGCACCGGAAGCGGCCCCCTGGTCATCCGGGTCCACCAGGGCGAGCACGCCGTGGCCGCCGAGAACGAGCTGCTGGGCACGGTCGAGCTGGCCGGGCCGCCGCCCGGCCGCCGCCGGGGCGCCCCGCGGATCGAGGTCACCGTCGAGATCGACGGCAATGGCCTGATCGACGTCTGGGCCCAGTACGCGGGCAAGGGGCCCAGAGCGCGGATGGCCGCGACCGGCCCGGCGCCGTCGGGGGGCGGCGCCGAGCTGGTCGCGGTGGATCCGGGGACCGGAGCGGACGGCAGCCGGCGGACCGCACCGGGCGCCGGGAGCCCGCGGGTGGAGTCGGCCGCCGAGGAGGCGGGGCTCGGCGGGCACACCGCGAGCTACGACACGTCCGTCGCCGCGGCCCCGATGGCCGCGGGCGCCATCGCCGCGGCCCTGGGGATGCGCTCCCTGGCCGCCCGGGCCGCGGGCCGGGGGCGCACGCAACTGCACTTCTTCGAGCACGGGCTGGTCGTCGCGGAGGCCGACGGCGCCACCGCCGCATGCCGCTGGGACGCGCTCTCGGTGTGCCAGAACGTCGTACGGCACTTCTACAACGGGGCGCACACCCACACCACCCACGCGTACCGGCTCGCCCGCCCGGACGGCTCGGTCCTGCTGCCCGGCCGGGTGGCGCCGGGCGCGGACCGGTGGGGTCCCGCGCTCCAGGAGGCGGTGACGGCGGCCCAACTGCCCAGGGCGCTGGCCGAGGTCCGGGAGGGCCGGGCGGTGGCCTTCGGCGCGTTCTCCCTGAGCCGGGAGGCGATGTCGGCGCGGGAGCGGTCGGCGTCCTGGGACCGGGTCGAGGAGGTCTCCGTCGCGGGCGGCCGGGTCAGGGTCCAGCTCAAGGGGCAGCGGCGGGCGATGGCCCGGGCGCGGGTGAGCGAGATCCCGAACTTCTTCGTCTTCCAGACGCTCGCCGAACACCTGCGCAAGTCGGCGGGCGAGCCGTAGGACCTCGGGGCGCCGGCTTCCGCAGGGCCGGAGGGGGCAGCGCGCGCGGGCGTCAGCCGCTGAGGCCGTGGCGGGCCGCCCATGCGCTGACGGCGGCGGCGATCTCCTCGGGCCGGTCCTCCGGGCACAGATGGCCGGCGGCGCCGCAGTACTCGGTCTCCAGCGCCGAGATGTTCTCCCGGCACCAGGCGGTCAGCTCGGCCCCGACCATCAGCGTGGGCGAGCCGTCGAAGGTGAGCAGCAGTTTGGGCACGCCGGGGCTGGCCGCGAGCCACGCGTCGTAGGCCTCGACCCGCGCGACCACGTCGGCGGGTTCGCCGCCGAGCGGCATCGAGCGGGCCCACCGGAGCATCGGCAGCCGGCTCTCGCGGGTGGGGTAGGGGGCGGCGTAGACGGCCCGGTCGGATGCGGCCATCGGGGTCAGGACCGTCCGGCCGATGCCGTCCTCGATGAAGACGTTGCGGTCCAGGACCATCTCCTCCCCCAGGCCCGGGGTGCGCAACGCCTCGAACCGGGCGCGGGCGGCAGCCGGGTACTCCTCCCAGGTCAACGGCCGCAGGATCGTTTCCATGAAGGCGATGCCGCGGACCCGCCCGGGGTGCCGGGCGGCCCGGTCGAGGGCGAGCGCCCCGCCCCAGTCCTGGCCGACGAGGACGGCCCGCTCCAGGCCGAGGGCGTCGAACCAGGCGTCCAGGTAGCGGGCGTGGTCCTCGAAGCGGTACGCGCCGCCGGGCTTGCCGGAGCGGCCCATGCCGATGAGGTCCGGGGCGAGGACGCGGACCCGGCCCTGTGCGGCGCCCTCGATCCGGGGCAGTACGCCGCGCCAGAGGTGGGAGGAGGTGGGGTTGCCGTGCAGGAAGACGTACGGGGTGCCGGTGGCGCCCGCACCGAGCTCCTCGTAGTACACCGTCGAGTCGAGTACGCCGATCGTGGGCATGGAGGGTCCTTCCCGAATAATCATTGGTGACACTAACGTTAGTGCCGCGAACGAAGCTATATCGTTAGTGCCACCAACGCAAGGGGTAGACTCCGCGCATGATCACGGAAGAGGGCCAGGCCGTTCCGGCGCGACTGCGGGAGCTGCCGAGCCGACTGCTGGGGCAGGCCTCCACGCACGCCCAACGCTTGGTGACCGAGGGACTGAACGGGGCAGATGCCCGCAAATGGCATTACGCGGCCCTGGTCGCCCTGGAGGAGTTCGGACCCGCGAGCCAGGCCGAACTGAGCGGCCGCACCGGCATCCACCGCAGCGACCTGGTCGCGGTCATCAACGAACTCGCCGAGCGCGAGCTGGTCGAGCGGGCCCCCGACCCCGGCGACCGGCGGCGCAACGTCATCACCCTCACGCCGCCCGGCCGGCGCAGACTGCGCAAACTGGAACAACTCCTCGCCGCGGCCCAGGAGGAGCTCCTGTCCCCTTTGTCCGCATCCGAGCGCGAGCAGCTCGTCCGGCTCCTGGGCCGCCTCGTCGAGCACCACGCGCACGCGGACCCCACCATGGGAGCTGACGACCGGTAACACCCGTACGCCACACCCGACGCGAGCGGAATCTCATATCTGAGATACGGTGCAGCCATGGCAGACGACTACCTCGTACGCATCGGCAAGCTCATCCGTGACGCCCGGCAACACCGGGGCTGGACACAGAGCCAGCTCGCCGATGCGCTCGGCACCAGCCAGAGCGCCGTGAACCGGATCGAACGCGGCAACCAGAACATCAGCCTTGAGATGATCGCCCGGATCGGCGAAGCCCTCGACAGCGAGATCGTCTCCCTCGGCTACGCCGGCCCGATGCACCTGCGCGTCGTCGGCGGGCGCCGGCTGTCCGGTGCGATCGACGTCAAGACGAGCAAGAACGCGTGTGTCGCCCTGCTGTGCGCCACCCTCCTCAACAAGGGCCGTACGGTGCTCCGGCGCGTGGCCCGCATCGAGGAGGTCTACCGCCTCCTGGAGGTCCTGAACTCCATCGGCGTCCGCACCCGCTGGATCAACGACGGCGTGGACCTGGAGATCGTGCCGCCGGCCCGCCTCGACATGGACGCCATCGACGCGGACGCGGCGCGCCGTACCCGCAGCATCATCATGTTCCTGGGCCCCCTGCTGCACCGGATGGACCGCTTCCGGCTGCCGTACGCGGGCGGCTGCGACCTCGGCACCCGCACCATCGAGCCGCACATGATCGCCCTGCGCCGCTTCGGCCTGGACATCACCGCGACCGAGGGCATCTACCACGCGCAGGTCGAGGCGGGGGTCTCCCCCGGCCGTCCGATCGTGCTGACCGAGCGCGGGGACACGGTCACCGAGAACGCGCTGCTGGCCGCCGCGCGGCACGACGGCGTCACGGTCATCCGCAACGCCTCCTCCAACTACATGGTCCAGGACCTGTGCTTCTTCCTGGAGGCCCTGGGCGTCGAGGTGGAGGGCATCGGCACCACCACGCTGACCGTGCACGGCGTCCCGAACATCGACGTGGACGTGGACTACTCCCCCTCCGAGGACCCGGTCGAGGCGATGAGCCTGCTCGCCGCCGCGGTGGTCACGGAGTCCGAGCTGACGATCCGCCGGGTGCCGATCGAGTTCATGGAGATCGAGCTCGCGGTCCTGGAGGAGATGGGCCTCGACCACGACCGCTCGGCGGAGTACACGGCCGACAACGGCCGCACCCGCCTGGTGGACCTCACGGTCCGCCCGTCGAAGCTCGAAGCGCCGATCGACAAGATCCACCCGATGCCCTTCCCCGGGCTGAACATCGACAACGTCCCGTTCTTCGCGGCCATCGCCGCCGTCGCCCAGGGCCAGACCCTGATCCACGACTGGGTGTACGACAACCGGGCCATCTACCTGACCGACCTCAACCGCCTCGGCGGCCGCCTCCAGCTCCTGGACCCCCACCGCGTCCTGGTCGAGGGCCCCACCCGCTGGCGCGCGGCGGAAATGATGTGCCCCCCGGCCCTGCGCCCGGCGGTGGTCGTCCTCCTCGCGATGATGGCGGCCGAGGGCACCTCGGTCCTGCGCAACGTCTACGTCATCAACCGCGGCTACGAGGAACTGGCGGAACGCCTCAACTCGGTGGGCGCCCAGATCGAGATCTTCCGGGACATCTAGGAACCCGGCCACACCGAAAACACGACGAAGGCCCCCGCCGGCCCCCTGGCGGGGGCCTTCGCACGCCCAGACGCATCCACCGGCGGCAACGCGGAAGCGGTGGCGTGGATCACGGGCCGGGTTTCGGGTTCGGGGTTCACCGGCGGGCGAGCGCGCATAGGCTGCGGCGGTTGTGCGTCGGGGTTGAGTTCGGGGGTATCGATGTTCCACCGCAGGGGTTTTGCCGTCGCCGCCGTTACGGGCGTTGTCGTGTTGCTCGGGGCCGGGTGCGAGGGAGGCACGGCGAAGGGTGGCTCGGGCAAGGCCGGTCCCGCCCCTGCCCCGAGTGCGGCCGGCCCTTCGCCGCAGCCGGTGATGCCCTCGCTGATCGGGCAGCGGTACGCCGCCGCCGAGGCCGCCTTGAAGCCGTTGGTCACCACGCCCGTCGAGGTGCGCGCCGCGTACAGCGACGTCAAGCTCGCCGCCGACCGCTCCCAGTGGACGGTCTGCTTCCAGACCCCGGCGGCCGGCAGCGCCCTCCCGCCGACCACCGCCGTCGAGCTGTCCGTGACCGCGCCCGGCACGCCCTGCCCGGCGCAGGCCGGCGCCGCTCTGCACCCCTCCAAGGCCCCCGGCCGCACACCGGCGCCGAAGTCGACGCCCACCCCCGCGCCCGGCGGCAACGGCGGCAACGGCGGCACCACCACTGGCGGCACCACCGGCGGCGGGTCGGTCACGTACAAGAGCTGCGCCGAGGCCAAGGCCGCGGGCGCCGCCCCCATCCGCCGCGGTCAGCCCGGCTACAGCAAGAACCTCGACCGCGACAACGACGGCATCGCCTGCGACAAATGACCCGGGACCGGACTCATTTGGCCTGATCCGGTGGTCATTCCCGCCCCCGCGGCCGGCGGCCCGGCAGAATCGCAGCGTTCGTACAGCGTCGAGGGGGCGGCATGGCAGTGCAGACAGACACAGGCATCGGTACGGAGATTCCCGCGCTCGCGGGAGTACCACTTCTCGGTTCGCTGTTCGACCTGAGATCGAACTCGCTCGGCACCTATCTGCGTGCCATGCACGAGCACGGTGACGTCGTCCGGATCACCGCGGGCCCGCCCGGCCTGCGCGCCGAGCTCCACTGCGTCTTCTCGGCGGAGGGCGCACAGCAGGTTCTGGCATCGGAATCGGCCAACTTCCGCAAGGACAACCCCTTCTACCAGGAGATCCGGGACTCCTTCGGCAACGGCCTGCTGACCAGCCAGGACGAGGACTACCTGCGCCAACGGCGGCTGGTGCAGCCGCTGTTCACCAAGCGCCGGGTGGACGGGTACGCGGACGCCGTCGCCGCCGAGACCGAGACGACGGTCAACTCCTGGGGCGAGGCGCTGGACGGGGTCGTGGACGTCTCCGCCGAGATGATGCACCTCGCCCTGCGCGCGGTCACCCGCATCCTCTTCGGCACCGACGTGGACGCCGCCGTCGACGTCGTCGACCGGTGCTTTCCGGTCATCACGGAGTACGCGCTGCGCCGCGGCTACTCGCCCGCCAACATCCCGCGCACCTGGCCCACCCCGGGCAACCGGCGGGCGGCCGCCGCGATGGACGAGCTGTACGCGGTCTGCGACAGGATCATCGCCGAGCGCCGTGGCGGCCGGGCGGGCAAGGCCAACGGTTCCGGCGAGGACCTGCTGAGTCTGCTCGCCGCCGCGTCGGACACGCAGGACGGGGAGTTCGACGCCACCGAGCTGCGCGAGCAGGTGCTGATCTTCCTGCTCGCCGGGCACGAGACGACCGCCACCTCGCTCGCCTTCTCCCTGCACCTGCTGGCCCGCCACCCCGAGCTGCAGACCCGGGCCCGCGAGGAGGTCTCCCGCGTCCTGGGCGACCGTGCGCCGCAGGCCTCCGACCTCGACCGGCTCCCGTACCTCACGCAGGTGCTCAAGGAGGCCATGCGGCTCTACCCGGCGGCCCCGGTCATCGGGCGGCAGGCCGTCGCGGCCTGCGATATCGGCGGCCACACCGTGCCCGCCGGAGCGACCGTGATACTCGCCCCGTGGGTGACGCACCGCCACCCCCGCTACTGGCCGGACCCGGAGCGCTTCGACCCCGAACGCTTCACCCCGGAGGCGGAGGCGGAACGGCCGCGCTACGCCTGGTTCCCCTTCGGCGGGGGTCCGCGCGCCTGCATCGGGCAGCACTTCTCGATGCTGGAGTCGGTGATCGCGCTGGCGATGATCCTGCGCGCCTACGAGTTCGAGGCCGTGGACACCGAGGTCCCCGTCAGCGCCGGGATCACCCTGCAGACCGACGGCCCGGCGCGCTGCCGGATCCGCCGCGTGGAGCCGTAGCCTGGCGGACACCGGGCGCGGAGCGCACGGCACAGGGAGCGTAGAGCTGCCGCCTACGGCCCCGCGCCGTGGCCCTCGCCCGGGACCGCCGGTCCGGCCGGCGCCGGGGTGTGGTTGCCCTGGAGGCGTTCGATGTCCGAGGGGCGGACCTGGATCGCGAACACCGCGATCACCGCCCCGGCCAGGGTGAACAGCGCCGCCGCCACGAAGGACGCGGCCACGCCCGAGGTGAGCACCTGGTCGGCCCAGGGCTTCGGGAGCTGCCCGGTCCGCTCGAAGAAGGCCCTCTGCTCAGGGTTGGCCGTACCGAGGAAGGACGGCACCTGGTCCTTGGCCTCGTTGCGGCTGGCCGTGCCGAAGACCGTCACGAGGATCGACAGGCCGAGCGATCCGCCCACCTGCTGCATCGAGTTGAGCAGCCCGGACGCCGCGCCGGACTCCCGGTCGGACACGTTGGACAGGGCCATCAGCGTCAGCGATACGAACTGCAGGCCCATGCCGGTGCTGAACACCAGCATCGGGCCGAGGATGCTGCCCAGGTACGTGGAGTGGATGTCGGTCTGCGTCAGCCAGGCCAGGCCGGCCGCGCAGAACAGCGCGCCGCTGACCATGAAGGGCTTGGGCCCGTACTTGGGCAGCAGTTGGGAGGTGACCCCGGCCGCCACCGCGATCATGGCGCTGACCGGCAGGAAGGCGAGGCCCGCCCGCAGCGGGCTGAAGCCGAGCACGTTCTGCACGAACAGCGTCAGGAAGAAGAACATGCCGAAGATCGCGCAGGCGAGCATCAGCATGATCCCGTACGTCCCGGCCCGGTTGCGGTCCGCGAACATGTGCAGCGGCGTGATCGGCTGGGGCGAGCGCCGCTCGTTGATCACGAACAGCGTCAGCAGGACGACGGCGGCGGCGAACGACCCGAGCGTGAATCCGTCGCGCCAGCCCTCCTGGGACGCGCGGATGAAGCCGTAGACGAGCGCGACCATGCCCGTCGTGGACAGCAGCGCGCCCGCGAGGTCGAAGTGTCCGGGGTGGCGTTCGGATTCCTTGAGGACCCGCGCGGCCAGCAGGGCGATCACCAGGGCGATGGGGACGTTGACGAACAGCACCCAGCGCCAGTCGAGCCACTCGACGAGGAGGCCGCCCGCGAGGAGCCCGATCGCGCCACCGCCGGCCGAGACTCCGGCGAACACGCCGAACGCGCGGTTGCGGGCCGGGCCTTCGCGGAAGGTGGTGGTGATCAGCGCGAGCGAGGTCGGCGAGGCGATGGCCCCGCCGACGCCCTGGAGGGCTCGGGCGGCCATCAACTGGCCTGCGTTCTGGGCGAGTCCGCCGAGGAGGGAGGCCAGCCCGAAGAGCAGGACGCCGAAGATGAACACCTTCCGCCGGCCGAGGATGTCGCCTGCGCGGCCGCCGAGGAGCAGCAGTCCGCCGAAGGTGAGGGTGTAGGCGTTGACGACCCAGGAGAGGCTCTCGGTGGAGAAGCCGAGTGCGGTCTGGATGTGCGGGAGCGCGATGTTCACGATGGTGATGTCGAGAACGACCATGAGTTGGCAGGAGGCGATGACGAACAGGGCAAGCCCGTTTCCGCCCCCTCGGACCTTGCCGTCGGTCCCGTTGCTGCTCGGCAGTGCGTTCGGGTCCACCTAGTCGACGCTATGCCCGCCCCTCTGGGGTCACCACTCGAACGGCCTAGGCCATGTGATATTTCACATGTCACACTGATGCCATGGACGACTACCTCAGGCTCTCCGCCGACACGGCCCGGTTCACCTACGGCGCACCGCGCGCCTTCACCTTCGGCGACGGCGGCCGGCTCCTCTGGTTCCTCCGTTCCACGGGTCCCACCGACGCCTTCGACAGCCTCTGGGTGCTGAATACCGCCACCGGCACCGAGTCCCGGCTTGCCGACCCCCGCGAGCTGTGCCCCGAGCCCGGCGAGCTGCCCGTCACCGAGCGCCGGCTGCGCGAGCGGATCCGGCTCGTCGCCGCCGGGATCGGCTCGTACGCGCTCTCCGGCGACGGCCGCCGCGCCGTCTTCGCGCTGTACGGGCGGCTCTACGGGGTCTCCTGCGACGGGGCCGGGCAGCCCGGCGCGGCGCCCGAGGAGATCCCGGCCGCCGGGCCCGCCTTCGACCCCCGGCCGAACGCCGACGGCTCCCGCACCGCGTACGTCACGGCCGACGCCCTGCACACCGCCCCCGGCGGCCGGATCAGCCCCGACGACGGGGCCCGCTGGGGCGTGGCCGAGTTCGCCGCCGCCGAGGAGCTGAACCGGGCGCGGGGCCACTGGTGGTCCCCCGACGGGCAGAGCCTGCTGGCCGCCCGGGTCGACGAGGGCGCGCTCCAGCGGCGCTGGTTCGCCGACCCGGCGCGACCCGAACTCCCGGCCGAGGACTTCGCGTACCCCGAGGCGGGCGGCCCCAACGCCGACGTACAGCTCTGGGTGCTCGGCCCGGACGGGTCCCGTGTGCGGCTCGACTGGGACGCCGGGGCCCACCCGTACGTCTCCGACGCGGGCTGGGAGTCGGCCGGGGAGATCCTGCTGACCGTGCAGGACCGGCTCCAGCAGTCCGTCCTGCTGCTCAGCGCCGACCCGGCCACCGGGCGGACCCGGGAACTCTCCCGCACCACGCACGCGCAGTGGGTCGACCCCCTCGTCCCGGGCACCCCGGCGCGGCTGCCCGACGGCCGGATGCTCACCTCCGCCGACACCCCCGGACAGGGCGCCCGCGCCCTCGCCGTGGACGGCCGGCTGCTCACCGGGGAGGGGATCCAGGTCCGCCGCGTGGCCGGGGTCCACGAGGGCCGGCTGCTGATCGAGGCCGGGCTGCGCGACCCCTCCGAGCAGCAAGTGCTGCTGCTCGACCCCGAGTCCGGGGAGGTAGGCCCGCTCGCCGACGGGCCCGGGGTGCACACCGTTGCCGCCTCGGCCGGGGCGCTACTGCTGACCTCCGCCGACGCCGACGGGATCCGGCGCTCCGTACGGACCGCCGACGGGCGGGAGTTCACCCCCGCCGACCTGTCGGAGCCGTTCCCGTACCGGGTGGTCCCGGTGCTGGAGCGGGTCACCGAGCACGGCCTGCCCACCGCGCTGGTGCTGCCCCGCGGCCACGTGCCCGGCCGGCGGCTCCCGGTCCTGGTCGACTGCTACGGCGGGCCCGGCTACCAGGACGTCAGCGCCGAACCCCGCCGCTGGCAGGCCAAGCAGTGGTGGGCCGACCAGGGCTTCGCGGTGGTGACCACCGACAACCGCGGCACCCCGTACGTCTCCCCCGCCTTCACGCACGCCATGTACCGCGGCTTCTCCGAGGTCACCCTGGACGACCAGGTCGCCGCCCTGCACGTGCTCGGCGCCCGCCACCCGGACCTCGACCTCGGCCGCGTCGGGGTGCGCGGCTGGTCGTACGGCGGGTACCTCTCCGCGCTGGCGGTGCTGCGCCGCCCGGACGTCTTCCACGCGGCGGCGGCGGGGGCCGCGCCGACCGACTTCCGGCAGTACGACACGGCGTACACCGAGCGGTACCTGGGCCTGCCGCAGGACCACCCGGAGGTCTACGAGCGGGACTCGCTGATCCCGGACGCCCCGAAGCTGACCCGGCCGCTGCTGCTCGTGACCGGCCTGGCCGACGACAACGTCCACCCCTCCCACACCCTGCGCCTCTCCCGGGCGCTCACCGACGCGGGCCGCCCGCACCAGCTGCTGGCCCTGCCCGGCGTCACCCACATGACCCCGGGCGGCACCCGGGAAAAGGTGATGGCGCAGGAACTGGAGTTCTTCCGCCGCGAACTGCGCCCCTGACCGACCGCGCACACGAACGAGGGCCCCGCAGGCACCATCGCCTCCGGGGCCCCTGCCGTGGACGGGCGAAGGGCCCCGGAGGCGTCATCGGCTCCGGGGCCCTCCCCTTCCCGTGATCCCCGTCAGTCACCCGGGAAGTGACACGCCACCTCCGAGGAGGCGGCAAGCTGCAGCAGCGGCCGCTCCGTGCGGCAGATCTCCTGCGCCTTCGGGCAGCGCGGGTGGAAGGTGCAGCCCGGGGGCGGGGCGGCCGGGCTCGGCGGGTCGCCGAGCAGCACGATCCGCTCGCGCCGCCGCTCGGCCGCCGGGTCGGGCAGCGGAACGGCGGACAACAGCGCCCTGGTGTACGGGTGCTGGGGGTTCTCGTAGAGGGACGCCTTGTCCCCGATCTCGACGATCCGGCCGAGGTACATGACGGCGACCCGGTCACTGACCCGCTTGACGACGGACAGGTCGTGCGCGATGAACACGTAGGCCAGGCCCAGTTCGGCGCGCAGCTTCTCCATCAGGTTGACGATCTGCGCCTGGACGGAGACGTCGAGCGCCGATACCGGCTCGTCGGCGATGACGAGGCGCGGGCTGGTGGCGAGCGAGCGGGCGATGCCGATGCGCTGTGCCTGGCCGCCGGAGAACTCGTGCGGGTAGCGGTCGATGTGCTCGGGGATCAGGCCGACGAGTTCCATCAGCTCGGCGGCCCGGCGCCGGGCATCGGCCGCGCTCGACCCCTGGACCAACAGCGGGTCCGAGATGATCCGGGACACCGTCTGGCGGGGGTTGAGGGAGGAGTGCGGGTCCTGGAAGACCATCTGGATGTTCTTGCGCAACGGCCGCAGGGCGCCCTGGGAGAGCCGGCTGATGTCCTTGCCCTCGAACTCGACGCTGCCGGAGGTGGGTTCCAGCAGCCGGACCAGCATCCGGCCGGTGGTGGACTTCCCGCAGCCCGACTCCCCGACCAGGCCGAGGGTCCCGCCGGCCGCCAGGTCGAAGGAGACCCCGTCCACGGCGCGCACGGGCGCCCCCCGGCGCCCGGTGACCGACCGCTTCCCGGGGAAGGTCATCGTCAGGTCGCGTACGGACAGGAGCGGTTCGCTCATCGGGTCACCTCGGCAGGGGTTCCGGCGCCGGCCCCGGCGTAGTGGCAGGCGACCGTACGCGGCGGCCCGTCCCCGTAGGCCTCCAGGTCCGGCCGTACGTCGCCGCAGCGCGCGGCCGCCCTCGGACAGCGGGGGGCGAACGCGCAGCCGGACGCCGGCGCGAGCAGGGAGGGCGGGGAGCCGGGGATGAAGGGCAGCGGTGCGTCGTCGGGGGTGTCCAGCCGGGGCAGCGAGTCCAGCAGGCCCCGGGTGTAGGGGTGGGCGGGGTCGGCGAACAGCTCGTCGACCGGGGCCTGTTCGGCGGCCCGGCCGCCGTACATGACCAGGACCTCGTGGGCCACCCGGGCCACGACGCCCAGGTCATGGGTGATCATCACGACGCCGAGGCCGCGCTCCTGCTGGAGCCGGGCGATCAGTTCGAGGATCTGCGCCTGCACGGTGACGTCGAGGGCGGTGGTCGGCTCGTCCGCGATCAGCAGTTCGGGCTCGCAGGCCAGGGCCATGGCGATCATCGCGCGCTGGCGCATGCCGCCGGAGAACTGGTGCGGGTACTCCCCCGCCCGGCGGGCCGGTTCGGGGATGCCGACCTCGCCGAGCATGTCGACCGCGCGCTTGCGCGCGGCGGCCCGGCCGGCCCTGAAGTGGATCCGGAAGTGCTCGGCGATCTGCTCGCCGATCGTGTAGTAGGGGTGCAGGCTGGACAGCGGGTCCTGGAAGATCATCGCCATCTTGCGGCCGCGCACGGCGGAGAGCTCCTTCTCCGAGAGGCCGGTGAGCTCCCTTCCGGCGAGCTTGACGGATCCGCCGACCTCGGCGCCGCGGTGCAGCCCCATGACGGCGAGGGAGGTGACGGACTTGCCCGAGCCGGACTCGCCGACGATGCCGAGGGTGCGTCCGGCCTCCACGGTGAAGCCCAGCGAGTCGACGGCGCGTACCGAGCCGCGCGGGGTGCTGAACGTGACGTGCAGGTCGCGTACTTCGAGAAGGGGAGCGGCCATCAGTACCTCACCCTCGGGTCGATGACGGCGTACAGGAGGTCGACGGCGAGGTTGGCGACGACGATGAAGAAGGCGGCGAGCAGGGTGACGCCGAGGACCACGGGCTGGTCGGACGTGACCAGGGCGCCGTAGAACAGCCTGCCGATGCCCGGGAGTCCGAAGATGGACTCGGTGATGACGGCTCCGGCGAGGAGCCCTCCGAGGTCCATGCCGAAGATGGTCAGGATCGGGGTCATCCCGGAGCGCAGCCCGTGTTTGACGACGACCGTGCGCTCGGGCATGCCCTTGGCGCGGGCAGTGCGGATGTACGGCTCGGCCATCGCCTCGATCATCGAGCCGCGGCTCTGCCGGGCGTACATGGCGGCGTACAGCAGGGCCAGCGCGGTCCAGGGCAGCAGGAGGTTCGAGGCCCAGGAGACGGGGTTGTCGGTGAAGGCCTGGTAGGTGGGGTACGGGAGCAGCCCGGCGATGCGGATGACCCCGTAGATGAGCATGACGGAGGTGAAGTAGACGGGCAGCGAGGCGGCGGCGACCGCGCCGACCATCAGGGCCTTGTCGGTGGCGGTGTCCTTGCGCAGCGCGGCGGTGACGCCCGCGCCGAGGCCGAGGACGAGCCACAGCACGGCGGCGCCGACGGCCAGCGAGGCGGAGACCGGGAGGCGGTCCATGAGCAGGTCCCACACCGGCAGGGAGTTCTCGTACGAGTAGCCCAGGCAGGGGAAGTCGCACTGGACTGCGTACTGGCCTGTGCCGAGGGTGCGGCCGGTGAAGATGCCGGTGAGGAAGTCGAGGAACTGGCGCCACACGGGCTGGTCGAGACCCAGATAGGCCCGTACGTCGGCCAGTCGCTCGGCGCTGCAGGTCTTGCCGCAGGCGGCCGCGGCCGGGTCGGAGGGCAGGACGTAGAAGATGAGGAAGGTGACGGCGGCGATGGCCAGGAGGACTCCGGCCAGGGCGAGCAGCCGGCGCGCGAGGTAGAGGATCACGTGCGGCCGCCCCTCGGGTCGAGGATGTCGCGCAGGGCATCGCCGAGCAGGGTGAAGGCGAGCACGGCGAGGAAGAGGAAGACGCTCGGGATCACGAAGTACATGGGGTCGGTCTCGTAGTAGGCCACGGACTCGGCGATCATCTGGCCCCAGGACGGGGTGGGCGGGCGGACGCCGACGCCGAGGTAGCTGAGCGCGGCCTCGGTGCTGATCATTCCGGGGATGAGCAGGGTGGTGTAGGCGATGACGGGGCCCGAGACGCCCGGGAGGATGTCGCGGGTCAGGATCCGCCAGGAGCCGGCGCCTCCGACGCGGGCGGCGTCGACGTATTCGCGGTGTTTGAGGGAGAGAGTCTGGCCTCGGACGACGCGGGCGACGCCGGGCCAGCCGAACACCCCGATGACGGTGGTCATCAGGACGATCCGGTTGACGTCCTTGGCCACCGACAGCATCGCGATCATGAAGATCAGCGAGGGGAAGGACATGGTGAGGTCCATCAGGCGGGACAGGACCGCGTCGGTGCGGCCGCCGAAGTAGCCGGCGGCGATCCCGGCCGCGGTGCCGGCGACCACGACGATGGCGGTGGCTGCGAAGGCGATGAGGAGGGAGACCTGGGCGCCGTGGACGACACGGGCGAACAGGTCGCGGCCGGTGACGGGTTCGACGCCGAGCCAGTGCTCGGGGCTGATCCCGCCGAAGGAGCCCAGCGGCTGGCCCCCGAGGTAGGGGTCGACGGCGGTCTTGTCGAACTCGTCGGGCGACCAGCCGCCGAGGCTCCCCAGCCAGGGGGCGGTGGCGGCCATCAGGACGAAGAGCAGGACGACGCAGAGGCTGATGCGGACGGCGGGGCGGCGGCGGAGTTCCCGCCGGGCGAGCTGCCAGGGGCTGCTGCCCGGAGGGACCTCCGCCGCCGGAGGGCCGGCGGCGGGTGCGGTGGCGGTCATGGCTGTGTCTTCGCCGGCCCTCAGCCCTGGCTCTTCGACGGGTCCTTGAGGCCGACCGTCGCGTAGTCGATCTCGCCGGTCCATGCGGGGTGGCCGAAGGCGCCGGCGATGTTGGGGCCGACGAGGAGCGGCTTGCGCTCCAGCATGACGGGGATGGACGGGGACTTCTTCATGAGCTCGGCGTCCAGTTCGATCCAGGCCTGGTTGGCCTGCTTCGCGTCGGCCATGTTGTTGATCTCGTCGATCCGCTTGATGGTCGCCTCGTCGCGGAACTGGCTGTAGTTGCCCTGGTTGCCCTTGTCCTTGATGGTGCGTCCGTCGAAGACGAAGGGGATCCAGGTGGAGCCGGAGGGGTAGTCGGGGCACCAGCCGGTGTAGGTCATGTCGGGCGTGGTGGAGAGGTCTCCGATGACGTCGTAGTACGCGCCCGGGTCGACGGTGTCGATGACGACCTCGACGCCCACGCGGGCCAGGCCCTGCTGGATGGCCTCGGCCTGGCCCTTGTCGCCGCTGGAGACGGACAGGGAGACCTTGAGCTTCTCCTTGCCGGCGGCCTTCAGCAGTTCCTTGGCCTTGGCCGGATCGCCCGCCGGGGCGATCTTCAGCGTGTCGGCCTGCTTGCCGCCGGACAGGGCCGGGGGCAGGTAGGCGGTGGCCACCTCGTTGAGCGCGGGACCGCCGCCCGCGGTGACCACGGCCTCCTTGTCGACGGCGTACTGCATGGCCTCGCGGACCTTGGGGTCGTCGAAGGGGGCGCGCGAGTTGTTCAGGAAGAGCATCTCGGTACAGCCCTTGGTCTCGGCGATCAGGCGGGCCTTGATCTCCGGCTTGGGCAGCACCTTGGGGGCGCTCTCGGGCCGCATGTCGACGTACTGGACGGCCGAGGCGTCGGCGCCCTCGCCGGCGATGATGCGGTCGTCGATCTGGCCGCCCTTGAGGCCCATGACCACGACGAACTTGTCCGGGTACGCCTTGCGCACGGTGTCGGTCTTCACGTCCCAGTGCTCGTTGCGGACGAGCACGAGCTTCTTGTCCCGGTCGTACGACTCGATCTTGTACGGGCCGGAGGAGAACGGGCGGGAGTCGTACTGGGTGCCCTTCTCCTGGGACTGCGGGACCGGGGCGAAGGTCGGCAGGGTGGCGGTGGCGGAGAACTCGGCGACGGGACGCTTGAGTTCGAAGACGATCGTGCGGTCGTCGGGGGTCTTGACCGAGTCCAGATGCTTGCCCTGGAGGGGGCCCTTGTAGCCCTCGGCGCCGGCCAGGTACTGGGCCGCGTAGTCGGGGCCGCCGGTGAGGTCGGGGGCGAAGGAGCGCTCGACGTTGTACTTGATGTCCTGGGCCTTGATCGGCGAGCCGTCCTCGTACTTCACGCCCTCCTTGAGGGTGAAGGTCCAGGTGCGGCCGCCGTTGGAGGGGGTGCCGAGGTCGGTGGCGAGGTCGGGGACCAGCTCGCTGCCGCCCTTGCCGGGCTCGGCCTTGAAGGTGACGAGCGTGCGGTAGAGGAGGCGGGTGCCGAAGTCCATCGTCGGCATCACCCAGTTGCGGGCCGGGTCGAGGTGGGCGAAGTCCTGGTTGGACAGGATCGTGAGGGTGCCGCCCTTGACCGGGGTGCCGCCGAGGATCTTGCCGTCGTTGGCGGCGGCGGGGTTGGAGGCCCCCGCGTCCGCCGAGCCCTTCTTCGGGTCGGAGCAGCCCGAGGCGCCGAGTGCGAGAGCGGCCACCAGGGCGGTGGCGAGGGCGAGTTGGGTGCGCTTGGTCATGGGTCACTCCAGTGAAGGGCTGCGCTCTATGATGTGACCGGTAACATAGTAATGTGAAATTGTACTGACAAGAGGCTGGTGCAGCCGTTACCCAGCCGTGTCCAAATCCCGCCGTCGGAACCGGTGTTGACCCACCACATGGGTACGCCGTCCGACGCGGACCTCGCCGGCGGGCGAAGGCGTCGAACGGCGGTGGGGCCGGTGGGACCTAGAGGCCCGAGCCCAGGCGGGTGGCCGGGCGGCCGACCGGCTCATCGCGGCCCTGGGCCCACAGGGAGCGGACGTGGCCGAGGTGGCGCAGCATGCACTGCTCGGCCGCCTCGGCGTCCCCGGCGATCATCAGGTCGAGCAGCTCGATGTGCTCCTCGGCGGAGGACACCAGCTTGCCGGCCTCGTCCAGGCCCGTCAGGCCGTACAGGCGCGAGCGCTTGCGCAGATCGCCGACCGTCTCGACGAGCCGGTCGTTGCCGGCGAGCGCCAGCAGGGTGAGGTGGAAGCGGCGGTCCGCCTCCAGGTACCCGATGAGGTTGTGCTCGCGCGCGCTGGTGACGATCTCCTCGGCGATGGGCCGCAGCGCCTCCAGCTGCTCGGACGTGGCCATTCTCGTGACCCGGCCGATGGTGGGGACCTCGATCATCGTGCGCAGTTCGGTGTACTGGTCCAGGTCGCGTTCGCTGACCTCGGTGATCCGGAAGCCCTTGTTGCGGACCGGCTCGACGAGGCCCTCGCGGGCCAGGTCGAGCATGGCCTCGCGCACGGGCGTGGCCGAGACGCCGAGTTCGGCCGCGAGGCCGGGTGCCGAGTAGACGCTGCCGGGGCGCAGCTCACCCGCTATCAGGGCTGCTCGGAGGGCGTGGCCGACCTGGTCGCGGAGCCGTTCCTGGGCCTTGATGAGACTGTGCTGCTTCAGGTCACCCATTGCTTTTCCTCCGACACCCCTCGCACCACCGACGCGCAGGGGAACAGCGTACAATGTCACGTTGCGCTGTTCGCCCCGGTGGCCAGGTACATCGCCACGGCCACAGCGAGATCCTCCCAGGCCATGCCCACGCTCTTGAAGAGCTGTGGACAACCTGCCGCCCCGCCCGCCGGCATCCGGCCCGCCACCAGGTCGGCCAGGGTGCCGCTGATATGACCGGGCCCGATGGCCCCTTCCGCCTCCGGCACCAGCAGGTCCCCCGCCTCCCGCAGAGCCGCCGCACGCGACTCCACGTACACGGCGGCCCGCCGCACCAGCGCGGTGTCGGTCTCACGGGCCTCCGGCTCGTGAGAGCCGACGGCGACGACCGTCGCGCCCGGTGCCACCAGGCGCCCGTCGAAGAGGGGTTCGCGGGCCGTGGTGCAGCAGACCACCAGATCGGCGCCGGCCACCTCCTCGGCCGCCCCGGTCCTGGCCTCCACCCCCAGGGTACGGGCGTACTCGGCCAGCTTCCGCGCACCCTCGGACCGGCGGGCGACCACCACCACCTCGGCCAACGTCCGCTCGGCCAGCACCGCTTCGAGGTGCCCGTACGCCTGCGGCCCCGAGCCGAAGAGCACCAGCCGCAGCGGCCGCCCGGCCGGGGCCAGGTACCGCAGGGCCAGGGCCGACACCGCCGGGGTGCGCAGGGCGGTCAGCGCCGCCCCGTCGAGCAGGGCCAGCGGCGTGAGCGTCGGCCCGTCCAGCAGCAGGTAGGACCCGGTGATCCGGGGCAGCCCGCGGCCGGGGTTGTCCGGCGCGACCCCCGCGATCTTCACCCCGGCGTACGCCCCGGTCGCGGCCGGCATCAGCAGCAGCTCCCCTCCGGGCACCGCCAGCGCGGTGCGCGGCGGGCACGCCTCCGGGTCCAGCCCGGCCCGCAGGGCGTCGGCCAGCGCGTCGGCCGCGGCGGCCGGGGTGAGCAGCCCGGCCATGGCCCCGGCGCCGAGCTGCACGATCCCCTCGGCGCCGGGGTTCGTCACACCGGAGCCCTTCACTCCGGAGCCCGTCACAGCGAGAACCCCGCGCCGAGCGCGTCGTACGGGTCGACCGTGAAGGTGTGCTCGCCGGTGCGGTACGCCGTGCCGGTGACCTCGGTGACGCCGCCCTCCAGCATCCGGCCGGTGAACACCGTGCCCACCACCGACTCGTGCAGGAGGTCCTCCCCCGCCCCGAACCGGCCGTCCTCGGCCAGCAGCGCGAGCCGCGCCGAGGTGCCGGAGCCGCAGGGCGAGCGGTCGATCTGCCCGTCGGCGAAGACGGTGACGTTGCGCTGGTGCGGCCCGAACGGGGTGTCCGACAGCTCCTCGTAGAGGATCACCCCGTAGACCCCGGAGAGCAGCGGCCCGCCGGGGTGCCAGGTGGCGGGGTGGGTGGCGAGCGCGGCCCTGACCTCCTGCCCGGCCCGCACCAGCGAGGGCAGTTCCGCCGGGGAGACCCCGAGGCCGAGCTCCCGCGCCGGGAGCGAGGCGTAGCAGGCCCCGGCGTGCGCGATGTCCACCTCGGCCATGCCCAGCGACGTGGCGACGGGCACCTTGCGGGCGCCCACCCGGGCCGGGACGTTGCGGAAGGTGATCCCGGTGGTGCGGCCGCCGTCCCGGTGCACGGTGGCGGTGACCCGCCCGGACGGCACGTCGATGCGCACCTGCGCGTCCCCGTTGTCGGGGGCGGCGACCAGGCCGGTGTCCACGGCCCAGGCGCCGAGCGCCATGGTGCCGTGCCCGCAGGCGGTGGAGTAGCCGTCCTTGTGCCAGAACAGCACCCCGAAGTGCGCCCCGTCGTCGTCGGGCGGCACGACGAACCCGCCGTACATCCCGGCGTGTCCGCGCGGCTCCTGCACCAGCATCCGCCGTACGTCGTCCAGCGCGCTCCGGCGCGGGGCCGTGCCGGATCCTCCGGGTCCGATGGCGGTGGCGCAGCGCTCGGCGACGGTGTCCCCGGGCACGGGGGCGAGGGCGCCGGAGGTGAGGTCGACGATCCGGAAAGGCTCGCCGGCGGTGTGGTAGTCCACCGTTCGAACGGTCGTCACAGGAGGAACCCTCCGGGGAAGGGGTCGGTCGGGTCGAGGAAGTACTGGGCGGTGCCGGTGATCCAGGCGCGCCCGGTGACGGTGGGCACGACGGCCTGTCGGTCGCCGACGGTGGTCCGGCCGACGAGCCGGCCGGTGAACTCGGTGCCGATGAAGGACTCGTTGACGAAGTCGGCGCCGAGCTCCAGGAGCCCCCGGGCGTGGAGCTGGGCCATGCGCGCGCTGGTTCCCGTACCGCAGGGCGAGCGGTCGAACCAGCCGGGGTGGATGGCCATGGCGTGCCGGGAGCGGTGGCCGTCGGAGCCGGGGGCTGCGAGGTAGACGTGCTTGACCCCGGCGATGGAGGGGTTCTCGGGGTGCACGGGGCGGTCGTCGCCCGCGTTGACGGCTTGCATGACGGCGAGCCCGGCGGCGATCAGGTCCTCCTTGCGGGCCCGGTCGAAGGGCAGGCCGAGGGCGTCGAGTTCGACGAAGGCGTAGAAGTTGCCGCCGTAGGCGAGGTCGTAGGTGACCGTGCCGAAGCCGGGCACCTCGGTCTTCAGGTCGAGGCCGACGCTGAAGGCGGGCACGTTGGTGAAGGTGACGGCGGTCGCCGCCCCGTCCTCGACGTGGACGTCGACGCTCACCAGTCCGGCCGGGGTGTCGAGCCGGACCGTGGTGACCGGCTCGACGACCGGGACCATGCCGGTCTCGACGAGGACGGTGGCGACCCCGATGGTGCCGTGTCCGCACATGGGGAGCAGGCCGGACACCTCGATGTAGAGGACGCCGTAGTCCGCGTCGGGGCGGGTGGGGGGCTGCAGGATCGCGCCGCTCATCGCGGAGTGCCCGCGCGGTTCGTACATGAGCAGGGTCCGGACGTGCTCCATGTGCTCGATGAAGTGAAGGCGCTTGTCGGCCATGGTGGCACCGGGGATCACCCCGACTCCCCCGGTGATCACCCTGGTCGGCATGCCCTCGGTGTGCGAGTCGACCGCGTGGTAGATGTGGCGCGTGCGCATCGGGCGTCCCCTCCGGCTGGTTAGTTGAGGCCCTCGGCGAGGGCCTTCTCGGTGGCGGCGCGGACGGCGGCCTCGATCTCCCCGGTGAGCGGGAAGCGCGGCGGGCGGGTGGCGCCGCCGGGGCGGCCGGCCAGGTCCATGGACAGCTTGATGGCCTGGACGAACTCGGTCTTGGAGTCCCAGCGCAGCAGGGAGTGCAGGGACTTGTAGAGCGGCAGGGCGGTGGTGAGGTCGCCCGCGACGGCGGCCCGGTAGAGGGTGGCGCAGGACTGCGGCAGGGCGTTGGGGTAGCCGGCGATCCAGCCGACCGCGCCGGCGAGGGCGAGTTCGAGGAGCACGTCGTCGGCGCCGATGAGCAGGTCGAGGCCCGGGGCGAGTTCGGCGATCTCGTACGCGCGGCGGACGTCGCCGCTGAACTCCTTCACGGCGACGATGCTGCCGTCGGTGTGCAGCCGGGCGAGCAGGGCCGGGGTCAGGTCCACCTTGGTGTCGATGGGGTTGTTGTACGCGACGACGGGCAGTCCGGCGCCCGCGACCTCGGCATAGTGGGCGCGCACGGTCTGCTCGTCGGCGCGGAAGGCGTTGGGGGGCAGGAGCAGGACGGAGCCGGCGCCCGCCTCGGCGGCCTGGTCGGCCCAGCGGCGGGCCTCGGCGCTGCCGTAGGCGGCGACGCCGGGCATGACGCGGGCGCCGTCGCCCGCGGCCTCGACGGCGGTACGGACGACACGCGCCCGCTCCTCGTCGGTCAGGGTCTGGTACTCGCCGAGGGAGCCGTTGGGGACCACGCCGTCGCAGCCGTTCGCGATCAGCCAGGCCACGTGTTCGGCGTACGCGTCGTAGTCGACGGTGAGGTCCTCGCGCAGGGGCAGCGCGGTGGCCACCATGATTCCGTGCCAGGGGCGGTTGCGGGTGGGGGCGGACGCAGGCGCGGGGGTGTGCGCGTTGGTCATGAGTGAACTCCCTAGAGTGGTGTGTGACATTTTACTAGTGGGTATGCGGTGGCCACAAGGGTCGTGGCCCCTCCGATCAGCGGTCGCCCGCCGGAAGTTGCGCGAGGTGCGCCAGCGGAACCGGGCAGGACAGCGGCCTGCGGTCGGGCGCGGGCTCCTCCCCGGCGAGGGCGGCGACGGCGGGCCCGCACATGCGGCCCTGGCACCAGCCCATGCCCGCCCGGGTGAGCAGTTTGACGGTACGGGCGTCCCGCGCGCCCAGGTCGCGCACGGCCTCGCGGATCCGGCCGGCCGGGACCTCCTCGCACCGGCAGGCGTCGGCGTCGTCGCGCAGCCAGTCGGTCCACCCCTCGCCGGGCCGGTGCGCGGCGGCCATGGCGGCGGCGAAGGCGCGCAGTCGCGCGCGGCGGCGCACGAGCCGGCCGGGTGCGGGCCGCCCGGCGATGTCCAGGGCCGCCAGCTCGCCCTCGACCAGGGCCAGTTGGGCCCCGCCGATGCCGCCGGTCTCGCCCGCCGACCAGATGCCGGGGACGGAGGTCCGCTGCGCGGCGTCCAGGTCCAGCGCGACCGTGCCGTCGGCGCTGCGGCGGGTGGCGCAGCCCAGGCCGGTGGCCAGCTCCAGCTGGGGCACCAGGCCGTGGCCGACCGCGACGGCGTCGCAGGGGATGCGGCGGGCGGTGCCGGGGACCGGGCGCCAGTCGCGGTCGAGGCGGGCCACGGTGACGGCCTCGACGCGGTCGGTGCCGTGGGCCTCGGTGACGGCGTGCCGGGTGAGGAGGCGGACGTGGTGGCGGAGCAGGGCGCTGCCGTACGTGGCGCCTTCGGCGAGCTTGCCGGGGTTGCGCAGCAGGGCGGCGGCCCGGCCGGCGTAGCCGGTGTACGAGGCACCCTCCACCACGGCGGGCACGGTTGCTCCGGCGGCGGCCAGCGAGCCGGCCACGGCGAGCAGCAGCGGCCCGCTCCCGGCGACGACCACCCGCTTGCCCGGGAGCACGAGCCCGCCCTTGAGCATGGCCTGGGCTCCGCCCGCTCCGATCACCCCGGGCAGGGTCCAGCCGGGGAAGGGCAGTTGCCGCTCGTAGGCCCCGGTGGCGAGCAGTACGCCCCGGGCCCGGACGGCTGCGGCGCGCTCCTCGGGGCCGTGGCCGGCCACCGCGTGCAGGAGCCACCCCGGACCGTCCGGGACGACCGCCCAGACGTGGTGGCCCGGAAGGAAGGTGATCCGGCCGGCCGATTCGTGGGCGCGCAGAGCGGCTTCGCGGGAGGCGAAGTCGGCCCAGCCGTGGTGCAGGGCCTGCGGCCGGGCGGCGCCGAGTCCGGGCGCGGGCGTGCGGTAGTACTGCCCGCCCGGGCGGTCGCCGGCGTCGAGGACGGTGACGCGCAGGCCGAGCCCGGCGGCGGTGACGGCGGCGGCGAGTCCGGCCGGGCCCGCCCCGACGACGGCGAGGTCCACGGGCGCGTCGGTGGGGTCCGCGGGCGCGGCGGCGAGGTCCGCGGAGGCGGCCGGGTCAGACGGCGAGGTCGGCATGGCCGGTTCCCTCCTGGGTGGTGACGGTGTCCCCGGGGCGGGCCGGGACCAGGCAGGCGCGCTGGTTCGGGCGGCCGTTGACGGTGACGAGGCAGTCGTAGCAGCTGCCGATGCCGCAGAACGCGCCGCGCGGGGCGCCGCCTTCGCGGGTGGTCCGCCAGGCGAGGATCCCGGCGCCCCACAGCACGGCGGCGATGCTCTGCCCCTCCTGCGCGGGCAGCGTCCGGCCGTCGAAGCCGATGGTGTGGGTCGCCGCCGGGGCGCCGCCGACCAGCGAGCGGGGGGTGCGGTTCATCTGTCGGCCTCCGCGAAGCGGTCGGGGCGGAACGGGTCCGGGGGGAGCGGGGGTTCGGCTCCCGTGAGGGCGGCGGCGATCAGCACGCCGGTGCCGGGGGCGAGCCCGATGCCCGCGCCCTCGTGGCCGCAGGCGTGCAGCAGGCCGGGCACCCTGGGGTCCGGGCCGATCGCCGGGAGGTGGTCCGGCAGGTACGGGCGGAAGCCGTGGTAGGTGCGCAGCACCCGGACCCCGGCCAGGACGGGGAAGAGCGCGGCGGCCTGGGAGGCCAGCCGGCGCAGGGCCTCCGTCGAGAGGGACCGGTCGAAGCCGACCCGCTCCCGGGTGGCGCCGATCAGCACCGGGCCCGACGGGGTGCCCTCGACGACCCCCGAGGACTGCAGGGCCGCGGAGTCGCTGGCGACGTCCGCGACGTAGTCGGCCGCGTAGACCTTGTGCCGGACCACCCTCGGGAGCGGTTCGGTCACCAGGACGAAGCCGCGGCGCGGCAGGACGGGCAGGTCGCTCCCGGCGAGGGAGGCGACGGCTCCGCCCCAGGTGCCGGCCGCGTTGACGACCGCGGGGGCGAGCAGTTCGCGGCGTGCGGTGCGGACCCCCCGTACGCCGCCGGGCCCCGTCAGGACCTCGGTGACCTCCTCGCCGAGGTACAGCTCGGCGCCGGAAGCGGCCAGCAGGCGGGCCGCGGCCTGGGCCGGCTGGACCTGGGAGTCCTGGGGGTAGTGGAAGCCGCCCGCGAGGCCCGGGGCCAGGTGCGGTTCCAGGTCGTACAGGCCGTCGGGGCCCACCTCGGCGGCGACGACCCCGGCGGAGCGCTGGCCCTCCGCGAAGTCCCGTAGCGCCTTCAGGGTGGTCTCGTCCTGGGCGACGACGAGGCCGCCCTTGGGCTCGTACTCGAACTGCCCGGGGAGCGCGGCCGCCAGCTCTTGCCAGAGCCGGGTCGAAAGCAGCGCGAGGTCCAGCTCCGGGCCGGGCTTCTTGTCGGAGACGAGCAGGTTGCCCTCCCCCGCGCCGGTCGTTCCGCCCGCGACGGGGCCGCTGTCGACGACGGCCACGGAGAGGCCGGAGCGGGCCGCGTAGTAGGCGCAGGCCGCTCCGACGACGCCGGCGCCGATGATCACGACGTCCATGCCAGTAATATGTCACATTCTTTAGAAGGTGCCTAGGGTTGCCCGGGCCGGTCCCGACCCCCGTTCAGGTACGGGACCGGCCCGGAAGCGGTCAGCTGCGGAGCGGACCCTCACAGCTGTAGCTCGACGTGCCGGCGACGCGGTTGGACCAGATCTCCAGCGGGCCGAAGGAGCAGTTCATGTCGGCCAGGTTGTTCGAGGCCGCCCCCGCCCGGTCGAGGATGAAGTAGTCGACCGTCTCGGACACGTCCTTGAAGTTCTGGTCGTCGCTGCGCCAGTTCTTCAGGTTCGACGTGATCCGGCCGGTACAGGTGAACCGGCGCTTGCCGGGGTCGCCGTTCTCCACGCAGTCCGGCGTGTTGTAGGTGGCGGTCGCGAAGGCCGACTTCACCGACGCCAGCGCCGAATCACGGAGCTGCTCGTTGGGCGTGAAGGAGGTGTTCGGGACGAAGAGCTGGTCCACCTTGGCGATCTGGGCGTCCAGGAAGCGGTCGTAGTCGCGCTGGAGGTAGCTGTCCGCGCCCATCCGGTGGCGCCAGGCGTCGTAGCCGGCCACGTCGTTGGCGCGCAGGTAGCCGTACATCTCGCGCAGCAGGGAGGGCTTCTCGGTCCACAGGAACTCGAAGAAGGTGCCCGCGTAGCTGTAGAAGCGGAAGCCGTCGCCGTCGTAGGTGGCGTGCAGCAGCTGCTCGACCGTCATGCGGGGGCCGCCGCCCGCGGTGTCGTTGATGATGCTCTTGACCAAGGACTTGCGGACGGCGATGCCGTTGTCGCGGGTGGCGCCGTCGAAGAACTCGGCGGTCCCCTCGTCCATCGCGGTCGTGCGGTCGCCCTCGTACCAGGGGCCCTGGCCGAAGAAGCCGGGGACGGCGAAGCGGCCGTTGAGGTAGTGCGTGTACTCGTGGCGGAAGAGCTCTTCGAGGGTGAGGGAGGAGTCCTCCGGGACCCGGCGCTGGTAGGTGTAGAAGGTGGCGCCGTTCTCGATGTAGATGCCGCCGTTGTTGGTGCCGTAGCCCGTGAGGATCGGGTGGTAGTTCTCGTAGTCGGCGCGGGAGGCGTAGAGCACGATGTTCAGCGTGGTGTTCGGGTCGCCGGCGAGCGGCTGGTCGGTGCCGAGGACGCGGTGGAACTGCGTCTTCACCTGCTTGCTCGCGTAGTAGAGCTGGTCGACGGTGGCCCGGTCGAGGGCGGTGCGGACCTTGATGGCGCCGTTGTCGTAGGTGAAGGTGTTCGGGAAGAGCGTCTTCTCGATGTCCTCCTTGCAGACCCCGTACGGCTTGCACGCCTGGTAGAAGTTGAGCCAGGAGACGATCTTGGCCCACGGCTCGGTGCCGAGGTCGGCCTTGACCTGTCCCAGCATGGCGCCGAGGTCGGCGACGACCTGGTCCTTGAGGCCCTCGACCTGGCCGAAGCGGCCGTACTCGCTGAGGGCGTCGCGCGCCACCCAGGCGTTGCGGGTGCCCTTGAGGTGGGTGTAGGTGGAGAAGGCCTTGATGGCGGCGCGGTAGGCGGGGTCGGCCGCCACCGCCGCGTGGAAGGCGGCGTCCCGGTTGCCCGGGTAGACGCCGAGGTAGTTGACGGACAGGGCGGCCAGTGCCGCGCCCGCCCAGCCCGCGTCGAGGTGGGTGGCCGGGTGGGCCGGGTCCATGGTGGCCAGGACCTTCTTGATCAGGCCGAGCTGGTGCTGGCGCAGGCCGGGCGCGCTGGCGGCGTAGAGCGCCTCGCGCAGGGTGCGGGCGTTGGAGGCGGTGACGTCGAAGGTGCGCGCGGCGCCGCCGAAGTCGGCGATGGCCCGGCGCATGGCGTCGACGGTGGGGGCGTCGGTGACGTCGATCTCGGGGCGCGAGTAGTCGTGGTAGGCGACCGCGTGCAGGTAGGTGAACATCTCCTCCAGGTGGGAGGAGTTGCGGCCGTCGTGGGCGGCGGCCAGGCCGGATATCCGGCGGGAGACGGCCTGGACGTGGGCGTCGGACATGACGGGGGCCAGGCGGGCGTCCCAGGTCCAGATCAGCCCGCGCAGGCAGCCGTCGGCGAGGACGGCCTGGTCGCCGAGGAAGTCGGCGAACTGCTCCGGGGAGAGGTTCGTGATCCCGTCGAGGGTGCAGGGGACGCCCGCGGCGACGCTCCGCGCGGTGGGGGCCGCCATGGCCGCCTTGCGGCTCTTCTCGGTGTTCGCGGACGGCGCGGCGGCGGCCGTGGCGGCGCCGGGGACCTGGCCCGCGACGGCGAGTCCGCCGGGGGCGGGCGCGGGGGCCGGGACGGCCTCGGACGCGTCGGCGAGGTGGTCGACCTCGTCGAAGGGGTTCCCGGCGGGACCGGGCGCCTGCGACCCGGCGAACGCGGCCGGGGCCGAGGCCGGGGCCGGTGCCGCGCTCTCCGCGGCCTGCGTGACGGCCTGGCCGGCAGAGGCGAGCAGCGTCACGGCGACGGCGGAGGCAAGGAGGGACGAACGCACAGCTCTGTGCTTGGGCACCGAGAACTCCTGATGTGGAGGGGTGAGGTGGGGGGTGGTGCGTGAACTGCCCTGCTTCACGCGGCGTTTGACGGGGATTAACGTGCCGCGGTGTGAGCTGTAACATAGTAATGTGAAATTGCACTGACAAGACCTGTGCGCCCATCAGTTCGCAACTTCTTGAGGGAGCCCCCGTGAGCGACACCCCCTCCCGCCCCACCGCCGGACTCAACACCGGCAGTCACGACCTGCCGGTCTCCCCCGAGCTGTCCCGGTTCATGGCGTCCGACTGGGCTCCCTCGCCCCTGCCCGACTCCACCCGGATTCCGGCGTACGCGCTCACCCCGGCCCGCCGCGCCCGGCTCTCGGCGCGCTTCCCCGGGGAGCGGCTGATCGTCCCGGCCGGGGAGCTGAAGGTCCGCTCGAACGACTGCGACCACCGCTTCCGCCCGCACAGCGCGTACGCCTGGCTGACGGGGCTGACGGGGGAGGACCAGGTGGGCCACGTCCTCGTACTGGAGCCGGCCGGGCCGCACGCGCACGAGGCCGTCCTGTACCTGCGCCCCCGCTCCTCGCGCGCCGACGGCACCGAGGAGTTCTACCGGGACCGCCGCTACGGGGAGTTCTGGGTCGGCCGCCGCCCCGACCTCGCCGAGGCCGAGCGGCTGACGGGCCTGCGCTGCGCGCATCTGGACACGCTGGGCTCACCCGCGGGGCGCAACGCCGCGACCGACACCGAACTGGCCGCCGCACTGTCCGAACTGCGCCTGGTCAAGGACGCCTGGGAGGTGGAGCAGCTCCAACTGGCCGTCGACCACACCACGGCCGGCTTCGAGGACGTCGTACGGGCCCTGCCGCGCGCGCTCGCCCACCCCCGCGGGGAGCGCTGGATCGAGGGGGTCTTCGGCCTGCGCGCCCGGGCGGAGGGCAACGGCACCGGCTACGACACGATCGCGGCCTCGGGGGCGCACGCGTGCGTGCTGCACTGGATCCGCAACGACGGCCGGCTCGACGGGGACGAACTGCTCCTGCTGGACGCGGGCGTGGAGACCGACAGCCTGTACACGGCGGACATCACCCGCACCATGCCGCTGTCGGGGCACTTCTCCTCTGTCCAGCGGCAGGTCTACGAACTGGTCCTGGCCGCCCAGGACGCGGGGATCGCCGCACTGCGGCCGGGCGCGAGCTTCCGCGACTTCCACCGGGCCGGGATGCGGGTGATCGCGGAGGGCCTGGCGGAGTGGGGGGTCCTCAAGCACCCGGAAGGGGACCTGCACCGGCGCTACACGCTGTGCAGCAGCGGGCACATGCTGGGACTGGACGTGCACGACTGCGCGAAGGCGCGGGCCGAGACGTACCTGGACGGGGTCCTGGAGGAGGGCCAGGTCCTCACGGTCGAGCCCGGGCTCTACCTCCAGCCGGACGACGAGACCCTGCCGCCCGAACTGCGCGGGATCGGCGTCCGCATCGAGGACGACCTGGTGATCACGGCCACCGGGGCCCGCCTGATGTCGGGGGCCCTGCCGCGCACGGTGTCGGGCATCGAGGACTGGATGGGCGCCCTCATCGACGGCTCCTGACCGCCGGCCAGGCGGTGGCGTGGTCACCCGGCGGTGACCCCGCCACCGCCTGCGCCCGGTGATCGGTGGGGAACGGCTGCCTAGTCGTTCCAGTTGTTCCAGTTGTTCCAGTCGCCGTCGTGGTGCCAGTTGCCGTTCCAGTCGTCGTTCCAATTGCCGTGCCAGTCGTTGTTCCAGTCGTTGTGCCAGTTGTTGTTCCAGTGGCCGTCGTGCCACCCGTCGTTCCAACTGTCGTTGTTCCAGTTGGAGTTGTGCCAGTTGCTGTTCCAGTTGTCGTTGTCCCAGCACCAGCTGGGGCGGTTGTTCCAGTTGCGATCGCAGCAGTCGCGCCATCGATCGCCGTTCCAGTTGCTGTGACACTGGTAGGTCTGCGGAACAGACGCAGCGAGGGCGCCGCCGACAGGCATCAGGCCGAGTGTGATCCCGGCGGCCCCTGCCACGGCTGCCGCAACGAACCCACGGCGCATATCCATGCACCTCCGAGTATTGATGACGGAGACTACAAAAGGGGCATATCAACCCTCCCCCCTCCCCGTCGCCCTGTCAAAGCAGGACCGCTACGCCGTCCAGTTCGACCAGTGCCTGCTCGTCCCACAGCCGGGCCACTCCGATGACCGCCATCGCGGGGTAGTCGCGACCCGCCAACCGCCGCCAGATCCGCCCGAGTTCGGGCGCGCATGCGCGGTAGGCCGGCACGTCCACGGCGTACACCGTGACCCGCGCCAGACCGGCCGGTGTGCCGCCCGCCGCCGCCAGGGCGGCCAGCAGGTTCCCCAGCGCCCGCTCGAACTGTTCCGGCAGGGTCTCGCCCACCACCTTGCCGGCGCCGTCCAGCGCGGTCTGCCCGGCCAGGAACACCAGCCGGGCGCCCTCGGCGACCACCGCGTGCGAGAAGCCCGTCGCCGGGGACAGCTCGGGCGGATTGACGCGTTCCACGCTCATCGCGCGGCCACCTCCCCTACTGCCCGGTACAGCTCCTTCGCGATGATCGTGCGCTGCACCTCGCTCGCCCCCTCGTAGATCCGCGGCGCCCGTACCTCCCGGTACAGGTGCTCCAGCAGGTGCCCGCGCCGCAGTGCGCACGCCCCGTGCAGCTGCACGGCGTGGTCCACCACGTACTGGGCCGTCTCCGTGGCCAGCAGCTTCGCCATCGCCACCCGCCGCGGGACGTCCGGCGAGCCGGTGTCGTAGGCCTCCGCGGCCGCGTACACCAGCAGCCGGGCCGCTTCCGTACGGGTCGCCATCTCCGCGACCCGGTGGGCCACCGCCTGGAGGTCGCCCAGTACGCCGCCGAAGGCGCTCCGCCCCGCCGTGTGGGTCAGCGTCGCGTCCAGCGCCGCCCTGGCCATCCCGACGGCGAAGGCGCCGACGCTGGGGCGGAAGAGGTTCAAGGTGTCCATGGCCACCCGGAAGCCCCGGCCGGGCGCCCCGAGGAGGTCTTCGGGGCCGACGCGGACCCCGTCGAAGAGCAGCGAGCCGATCGGGTGCGGGGAGAGCATGTCCAGGGGTTCGCCCGAGAGCCCGGGCCGGTCCGCGGGGACCAGGAAGGCCGTGACCCCCTTCGCTCCGGGCTCCTCCCCCGTGCGGGCGAAGACGGTGTAGAAGTCGGCCTCGGGGGCGTTGGAGATCCAGCACTTCTCCCCCGTCAGCCGCCAGCCGCCGTCCGCCGTGCGCCCGGCCTCCAGCGCCAGCGCCGCCGCGTCCGATCCCGCCCCGGGCTCGCTCAGCGCGAACGCCGCCACCGCCCGCCCGGCACGCACCCGGGGCAGCCACTGCTCGCGCTGCTCCTCGCTGCCCGCCCGGAGCACGGGGTAGGCCCCCAGGCCCTGGAGGGCCAGTGCCGTCTCGGCCTCCGTGCATCCGTACGCGAGGGACTCGCGCAGCAGGCACAGCTCAAGCGCCCCGGAGGTGAACAGCCGGTCCAGCAGCCCCTCCTCCCCCAGGGCCGCCAGCAGCGGCCGGTTGACCCGCCCCGGCTCGCCCTTCTCCGCCAGCGGCCGCAGCCGCCGCTCCGCCAGTGCGCGCAGCCGCCCGCACCACGCCTCCTGGTCCGCCCCGAGCGCGAATCCGGTCATCCGAATGCCCCAGCCTCTATCGCGGTCTGTTGACTGCCGTCACCATCACGATACGCTCGTACGGCAACCGCACGGCCGGCTCCACTCATTCCGGTCCAATACAAAGGGGCCGGACCGTTGCAAGGGGGCGAACCCGCCTTGGAGCTCAAGCCCTCCGCCCACTCCGACACCTTCGCGCGCGACCATCTGCCGCCCCCGCACGCCTGGCCGCGGCTGCTCTTCGAGCTCCCCGAACTGGCCTATCCCGACCGGCTGAACTGCGGCGCCGAACTGCTCGACGCCACCGTCGCCCGCTTCGGCCCCGACCGCCCCGCCTTCCGGGGCGGGGACGGCTCGGTGTGGACGTACGGCGAGCTGCTGGACCGGGTGGACCGCCTGGCCCACGTCCTCACCTCCGACCTCGGTGTCGTGCCCGGCAACCGGGTGCTGCTGCGCGGCCCGACCAGCCCGTGGCTGGCCGCCTGCTGGCTGGCGGTCATGAAGGCGGGCGCGGTGGCCGTGACCGTGCTGGCCCAGCAGCGCGCGCAGGAGCTGGCCACGGTGTGCGCCATGGCCGAGGTGCGGCACGCGCTGTGCCATGCGGGTGCGCTGGACGACCTGGTCAAGGCCGAGGTGCCGGGCCTGCGGATCACCCCGTACGGCGGCGGGGGCGCGGGCGATCTGCTGAACCTCGCGAAGGCCCGTCCGCAGCCGTTCCAGGCCGTGGCGACCTCGGCGGACGACGTGGCCCTGATCGCCTTCACCTCGGGCACCACGGGCTGGCCCAAGGGCTGCATGCACTTCCACCGCGACCTGCTGTCCGTCGCCGACACCTTCTCCCGCAACGTCCTGCGCCCCCGCCCGGACGACGTGTTCGCGGGCAGTCCGCCGCTCGGCTTCACCTTCGGGCTCGGCGGGCTGGTCGTCTTCCCGCTGCGCGCGGGCGCCTCGGCGCTGCTGCTGGAGGAGGCCGGGCCGCGCCGGCTGCTGCCGGCGCTCGCCGAGCACCGGGTCACGGTGCTGTTCACCGCGCCCACCGCCTACCGGGCGATGCTGGACACCCTGGGCCCGTACGACGCGGGGGCCTACGACCTGTCGGCCCTGCGGCGCTGCGTCTCGGCGGGCGAGAACCTGCCCGCCGCGACCTGGCAGGCCTGGTACGAGCGCACCGGGCTGCGGATCATCAACGGCATCGGGGCCACCGAGCTGCTGCACATCTTCATCTCGGCCGCCGACGAGGACATCCGCCCGGGTACCACGGGCCGGGTGGTTCCGGGCTGGCAGGCCCGGGTGGTGGACGCCGCCGGGCGGCCCGTCGCGGACAACGAGCCGGGGCTGCTGGCCGTGCGGGGACCGGTGGGGTGCCGCTACCTGGCCGATCCGCGGCAGGGCGAGTACGTCCGGGACGGCTGGAACCTGACCGGTGACACCTACGTCCGGGACGCGGAGGGCTACTTCCGCTACGTCGCCCGCGCGGACGACATGATCGTCTCGGCGGGTTACAACATCGCCGGGCCGGAGGTCGAGGAGGCGCTGCTGCGCCACCCGGACGTGCTGGAGGCGGCGGTGGTCGGCCGTCCCGACGAGCGCCGCGGGCAGATCGTGGTGGCGTACACCGTCTCGCGCGAGGGCGCGGTCCTCACGGAGGACGCCCTGCGCACCTTCATGCGGGCGGAGCTGGCCCCGCACAAGTGCCCGCGCAGCTTCGTCTTCCTGCCGTCGCTGCCGCGCACGGCCACCGGGAAACTCCAGCGTTTCCGGCTGCGCGATCTAGAGTGAACCCGTGGTCGAGCAGCACACTCCGCGATCTCTGATCGTCACGTTCTACGGAGCCTACGGGCGGGCCTTCGAGGGCCCGGTCCCGGTGGCCGCGCTGGTCCGCCTGCTGGGCGCGGCCGGCGTGGACGCCCCGTCGGTGCGCTCCTCGGTGTCCCGGCTCAAGCGGCGCGGCTTCCTGCTGCCCTCCCGCGCGGGGGACGGCTCGGCGGCGTACGCGCTGTCCGAGGAGGCGCGGCAGCTGCTGGAGGACGGCGACCGGCGGATCTACGGTGGCGCGGAGCCGTCGCCGGAGTGGCTGGTGGCCGTCTTCTCCGTCCCGGAGCAGGAGCGCAGCAAGCGGCACCTGCTGCGCTCCCGGCTGGCCCGGCTCGGCTTCGGCGCGGTGGCGCCGGGGGTGTGGATCGCCCCGGCACACCTGTACGGGGAGACGCGGCACACCGTGGACCGGCTGTACCTGACGTCGTACGTGGAGCTCTTCCGCGGTGCGCACCTCGGCTTCGCCCCGACCGCGGAGGCGGTGACCCGCTGGTGGGACCTGGCGGCCCTGGCCAAGCAGCACGAGGAGTTCCTCGACGTGCACGAACCTGCCCTGCGCGCGCTCCAGGCGGGCCCGGAGCCGTCCCCGCAGGAGGCCTATCGCGGCTACCTCCTCGCCCTGGACTCCTGGCGGCGCCTGCCGTACGCCGACCCGGGCCTGCCGCGCGAGCTGCTCCCGGCGAACTGGCCGGGCGACCGCGCGGCGGCGGTGTTCGCCGAGCTCCACGCGCGGCTGCGGGACCGGGGCGCGGCCTTCGCGGCGCCGTGACGGGGCCGGTGCCTCAGCCGCGTCCCGTGGGCGGTCGGCGGCTGCCGGCCCGGTAGGGGGCGGGCCAGGGCGCGGCCGGGCCCTCGTAGGCCTGGTCGGCCGCCGCGTGCAGGGTCCAGTGCGGGTCGTACAGGTGAGGGCGGCCGACCGCGCACAGGTCCGCGCGCCCGGCCAGGAGCAGGGAGTTGACGTCGTCCCAGGAGGAGATCGCGCCGACGGCGATCACGGGCACGCCCAGCGCGTTGCGGATCCGGTCGGCGTACGGGGTCTGGTAGGAGCGCCCGTACTCGGGTGCCTCGTCCGACACCACCTGGCCGGTGGAGACGTCGATGGCGTCCGCGCCGTGGGCGGCGAAGGCGGCCGCGATGTCGACGGCCTCCTGCGGCGAGGTGCCGCCGGGGGCCCAGTCGGTGGCCGAGAGGCGGACCGTCATCGGCCGGTCCTCGGGCCAGACCGCGCGGACCGCGTCGAAGACCTCCAGCGGGAAGCGCAGCCGGTTCTCCAGGGGGCCGCCGTACTCGTCGTCGCGGTGGTTGGTCAGCGGGGACAGGAACCCGGACAGCAGGTAGCCGTGCGCGCAGTGCAGTTCGAGCAGGTCGAAGCCGCTGTCGGCGGCCCGCACGGCGGCCGCGGCGAAGTCGGAGCGGATCGCGGCGAGGTCGGCGGCCGCCAGGGCGCGCGGGACGGCCGAGACGCCCGGCCGGTAGGGCAGCGCGGAGGCCGCGGCCACGGGCCAGTTGCCCTGGGGCAGGGGGTCGTCCATCCCCTCCCACATCACCCGGGTCGAGCCCTTGCGGCCGGAGTGCCCGAGCTGCACCCCGAGGGCCGTGCCGGGCGCCGAGGTGTGCACGAAGTCGGCGATCCGGGCCCAGGCGGCTGCCTGCTCCGCGGTGTACAGGCCGGTGCAGCCGGGCGTGATCCGGCCCTCGGGGCTGACGCAGACCATCTCGGTCATGACCAGCGCGGCCCCGCCGAGCGCCCGGGAGCCGAGGTGGACGAGGTGGAAGTCGCCGGGCAGCCCGTCCTTCGCCGAGTACACGTCCATCGGGGAGACGACGATCCGGTTGCGCAGGGTCAGCCCGCGCAGGGTGAAGGGGGTGAACATGGGCGGGGTCCGCCCGTCGGGGCAGCCGAAGTCCCGTTCCACGGCGCGCGCGAAGCGCTCGTCGCGCATTCGCAGGTTGTCGTGGGTGACCCGGCGGCTGCGGGTGAGGAGGTTGAAGGCGAACTGCCGGGCGGGCTGGCCGACGTACCCGGCGATCTCCTCGAACCACCGCATGCTGGCGGCCGCGGCCCGCTGGGTGCTGGCCACCGCCGGGCGGCGGGCGGCCTCGTACGCGGCGAGGGCGGCGGGTACGTCCGCCTCGGAGGCGACCGCCTCGGCGAGCGCGAGGGCGTCCTCCACCGCGAGCTTGGTGCCGGAGCCGATGGAGAAGTGCGCGGTGTGCGCCGCGTCGCCGAGCAGTGCCACGTTGCCGTGGGACCAGCGTTCGTTGACGACGGTGCGGAACCGGGTCCACGCGGAGCGGTTGCCGTGCAGGGGCCGGCCGCGCAGGGTCTCGGCGAAGATCTTGGCGCAGCGGGCCGCCGACTCCGCCTCGTCGCACAGGTCGAAGCCGGCCGCCCGCCAGACCTCCTCGCGCATCTCGACGATCACGGTCGACTCGTCGGCGGAGAAGGGGTAGGCGTGCAGTTGCATCACCCCGTGCTCGGTCTGCGCGATCTCGAAGCGGAAGGCTTCGAAGGCGAAGTCGGCGGCCAGCCAGATGTAGCGGCACCGCCCGCCCGTCAGGGTGGGCCGGAAGTGCTCGGCGCCGTGCTGCCGGGTGGTGCTGTGCACCCCGTCGGCGGCGACCACCAGGTCGTACGAGCCCGCGAGCGCGGCCGCGTCCGGGGCACGGGTGCGAAAGTGCAGGCGTACGCCCAGTCCGGCGCAGCGCTCGTGCAGGATCTCCAGCAGCCGGCGCCGGCCGAGGGCGGCGAAGCCGTGTCCGCCGGAGGTCAGCAGCCGGCCCCGGTGGACGATCTCGACGTCGTCCCAGCGGACGAACTCCGCGCTGAGGGCGGCGTAGACGACGGTGTCGGCGCGCTCGATTCCGCCGAGCGTCTCGTCGGAGAGCACGACGCCGAAGCCGAAGGTCTCGTCGGGGGCGCCGCGCTCCCAGACCTCCACGGTGTGGCCCTGCCGGGCGAGCAGGGCGGCGGCGTACAGTCCGCCCGGTCCCCCGCCGACTACGGCGACCCGCATGGCGTGCGCGGCCATCGGGTTACCTGCCCTTCCATGCCGGGGGCCGTTTTCCGGTGAAGGCGGCGTGGAACTCCGCGTAGTCCTCGCCGTTCATCAGCAGGGCCTGCGTGTTGGCGTCCAGCTCCACCGACGCGGCCAGCGGCATGTCGAGTTCGGCGGTGAGCAGGGCCTTGGTCTGCGCGTACGCGAGGGCGGGGCCCGCGGCGAGGTGCGCGGCCAGCTCGGCGGCCCGGGCGTGGGCCTTGCCCTCCTCGGTGACCTCGCTGAGCAGGCCGATCCGCTCGGCCTGCGGCGCGGGTACGGGTTCGCCCAGCATCAGGAGTCTGGTGGCGTGCCCGAGGCCGACGACCCGGGGCAGCAGGTAGGCGGCGCCCATGTCCCCGCCGGAGAGGCCGACCCGGGTGAAGAGGAAGGCGAAGCGGGCGGTGGGGTCGGCGATCCGGAAGTCGGCGGCGAGGGCGATGACGGCCCCGGCCCCGGCGGCGACCCCGTGCACGGCGGCGATGACCGGGAAGGGGCACTCGCGCAGCGCGCGCACCACCTGGCCGGTCATCCGGTTGAAGTCGAGGAGTTGGGCGGTGTCCATCGCGAGGGTGGCGCCGATGATCTCGTCGACGTCGCCGCCGGAGCAGAAGCCGCGGCCCTCGCCGCCGAGCACGAGGGCGCGCACGGAACGCTCCCGGGACAGTTCGGCGAGCAGATCGCGCAGGTCGGCGTAGGCGCCGAAGGTGAGCGCGTTCAGCTTCTCGGGGCGGTCGAGGGTGACGGTGGCGACGCCGTCCTGCCGGTCCACCCGCAGGTGGCGCCACCGTTCGGTCGCTGATGTGGAACCAAGGAAGGGGCTCACCCTCCCGAAGGTATCACCGGATCGTGACTGCCGTCACAGAAACACGACACAGCATGCCGTCACGCGCCGCGGGGCTTCCACACGGGGCGGACGTCCCGACCCTCCGGTGGCACTGGTCCCTGGCAGTTCCGCCGGGGTGCCCTACATCACGCGATTTCGAGTTCGTATGGTTGAAACCAGGATTTCCTCTGCCCCGGCCCGCCCCCGCCGGCCACGACCCCACGGAACGGACGGTCCCCCTTGCCAGAACCCTCCGCCTGGCGGATCGCCCTGCCCCACACGGCAGCCGCCGTACCCATCGCCCGCGCCCTCGTCCGTACCGCGCTCGCCGAGATCGAGACCCCCGCCGACAGCGACACCGCGGAGCTGCTGACCGCCGAACTCGTCGCCAACGCCGTCGAGCACACCCCCGGCAACGCCCCGATCGAGCTGGTCGTGGAGCTGCTGGCCAACGGCTGCCAGGTCGAGGTCCACGACGGCGACCCGCAGCCCCCCGCCAGCCTGGCGGCCCGCGCCGGCGACGTGCACCCCGACCCCTGGCAGGAGCACGGCCGCGGCCTGCTGCTGATCCGGACCCTGAGCTCCGCCTGCGGCCACCGCCGCACCGCGCACGGCAAGGCCGTGTGGTTCACCCTGCCCGCCCGCCCCGCATGACTATGCGGCGGGCCCGGCCAGCAGGGCGACGAGCACGGCCTTGATGGTGTGCAGCCGGTTCTCGGCCTCGTCGAAGACGACCGAGTGCGCGGACTCGAACACCTCGTCCGTCACCTCCAGCGAATCCAGCCCGTGCCGCTCGTGGATCTCCTGGGCCACCTTGGTCCCGAGGTCGTGGAAGGCCGGCAGGCAGTGCAGGAACTTCACGTCCGGGTTCCCGGTGGCGCGCAGCACGTCCATGGTGACGGCGTACGGGGCCAGGGCCGCGATCCTCTCGTCCCAGACCTCCTTGGGCTCGCCCATGGACACCCAGATGTCGGTCACGACGAAGTCGGCCTGCGCGACCCCCTCGGCGATCTCCTCGGTCAGCGTGATCCGGGCGCCGCTGCCCGCCGCGAGCTCGCGGGCCGCGGCCACCACCGACTCGGCCGGCCAGTAGGCCTTCGGCGCGACGATCCGTACGTCCATGCCCAGCAGCGCGCCGGTCACCAGGTAGGAATTGCCCATGTTGAAGCGGGCGTCGCCGAGGTAGGCGAAGGCGATCCGCTCCAGAGGCTTGTCGCAGTGCTCGGTCATGGTGAGTACGTCGGCCAGCATCTGGGTGGGGTGCCAGTCGTCGGTGAGCCCGTTGAGGACCGGCACGCCGGCGTGCTCGGCGAGCTCCTCGACGGTGTCCTGGCTGTCGCCCCGGAACTCGATCGCGTCGAACATCCGGCCCAGCACCCGCGCCGTGTCCTTGACCGACTCCTTGTGGCCCATCTGGGAGCCGGAGGGGTCGAGGTAGGTGGTGTGGGCGCCCTGGTCGGCGGCGGCGACCTCGAACGCGCAGCGGGTGCGCGTCGAGGTCTTCGCGAAGATCAGGGCGATGTTCTTGCCCTGGAGCCGGCGCTGCTCGGTCCCGGCCTTCTTCGCCGCCTTGAGTTCGGCGGCGAGCTCGACCAGGCCGCGGAACTCGGCGGCGGTGAAGTCGAGCTCCTTGAGGAAACTGCGGCCGACGAGGTCGGTGGCCATGGGGACGCTCCAGAGTCACGGTGACAGGGGATGTTGGAAGTCTATACGATCCTCTGCATTGATATACAGCCCCCCTTCAGACGGCGTCCCGCTCCACCGGACAGCTCATGCAGCGCGGACCGCCCCGCCCGCGCCCGAGCTCGCTGCCGGGGATCTCGATCACCTCGATGCCCTCCTTGCGCAGGTGGGTGTTGGTCGTGACGTTGCGTTCGTACGCGACCACCACGCCCGGCTCGACGGCCAGCACGTTGCAGCCGTCGTCCCACTGCTCGCGCTCCGCCGAGTGCACGTCCTGCGTCGCCGTCAGCACCCGGATCGAGTCGAGGCCGAGCGCCGACGCGATGGCCCGGTGCATCTGCTCCGGCGGGTGGTCGGTCACCTTGAGCTCGCTCGCCCCGCCCCCCGGCTGGATCGTGTAGGAGCGCAGCATGCCCAGGCCCGCGTACTGAGTGAACGTATCTCCATCGACCATCGTCATCACCGTGTCCAGGTGCATGAACGCCCGCCGCTTGGGCATGTCGAGCGCCACGATCGAGGTGGCCGACCCGGCCGCGAACAGGCCGCGCGCCAGCATCTCCACGGCCTGCGGGGTGGTGCGCTCGCTCATCCCGATCAGCACGGCGCCGTTGCCGATGACCAGGACGTCGCCGCCCTCGATGGTCGAGGGATAGTCGGCCTGCCCCTGCGACCAGTAGTGGAAGGCCCCCGAGGAGGTGAAGAGCGGATGGTGCTTGTAGATCGCCTCGAAGTGGACGGTCTCGCGCTGCCGGGCCGGCCAGCGCATGGCGTTGATCGAGACCCCGTCGTAGATCCAGGCCGAGGTGTCCCGGGTGAACAGGTGGTTGGGCAGCGGCCCCAGCAGGAAGTCGTCCAGCTCCATGGCGTGGAAGCGGACCGACACCGGCTCGGCGTGCCGCTCCAGGAACTCCCGCTTGGTCATCCCGCCGACCAGCGCCTCGACCAGTTCGGCCGAGGGCAGCCCGTCGAAGAACGACCGCAGGTGGTCGGTGGCGAGCGGACCGTACTCCTTCTCGTCGAAGACCCGGTCCAGTACGAGGTGTCTCGCCTCCGGGATCTCCAGGGCCTCGCACAGCAGGTCCCCGAAGAGGTGGACCTCGACGCCCCGGTCGCGCAGTACGTCGGCGAAGCCGTCGTGCTCCTGGCGGGCCCGGCGCACCCACAGCACGTCGTCGAAGAGCAACGCGTCCTTGTTGCTCGGTGTGAGCCTCTTCAGCTCCAGGTCGGGCCGGTGGAGGATGACGCGGCGAAGCCGCCCGGTCTCGGAATCGACATGGAATCCCATGCCGTACACGTTCGCAGACCGGGCGGCCTTTTGACGTGGCGTCGGCTCAGCGGGGAACGTCGAGGCCGAGGAGCGCCGTCGGGGCGCCGGTGAGCTCCGGGGCCAGGAGGCCCAGCTTCGGCGCCACGACGTTCGGCAGCCCGAAGTTGCTCCCGTCCGGCATCGTCAGCGGGGAACCGAGCACCGCACCCGGGGTCCGGGTGCGCAGGGTGGTCGCCGGCGCGTCCAGCGAGCCCTTGCCGTCCTTCTCGGGCCGGTCCAGGAGGTTCGGCACCGGCGTGGTGACGAGGGTGTTGCCGAGCTCGGTGGCGATCGGGACCGCCGGGAGCAGCGGAGTGGGGAGCATGTCCCCCGTGTGGTGGCGGGGCGCCTCGGGCGCGCCGACGACCGGGACCGGGACCCCGGTGGCCACGCGCGGAGTGTCCACGCCCAGCGTGGTCTTCACAGCGTCGAGCGGGACCCCGACCGGCACCGAGTCGGCCACGGCCGGGGTGGCCGCGCCGGCCGCGGCCATACAGGTCATGAGCGCCGCAATGCTTCCGCGCGCGGTCATCTTCATAAGTGGTGTTCCGTCCTTCCAGGTCGCGGACAGTCCGCTGCCCTGGATGAACGATCCCGCCGGTGGTTTCCCCGGCGTTCTGCGGGAAAGTTCCCCCATACGACCTAATTAGCGGCCGTACGGGGGTCTCCGCTTTACGCGTGTGCCCCGCGGGCGGGGCGGCCGCCGGGCCCGGTCAGAGCCTGGGGTCGACCGGCTCCGACTCCAGGGCGAGCACCGCGAAGACGGCCTCGTGGACCCGCCACAGCGGCTCCTGCGCCGCCAGCCGGTCCAGCGCCTCCAGTCCGAGCGCGTACTCGCGCAGGGCGAGCGAGCGCTTGTGCCCGAGGAACCGCCCGCGCAGCCGCTCCAGGTTGTCCGGGCGCGTGTACTCCGGGCCGTAGATGATCCGCAGGTACTCGCGCCCGCGCACCTTCACCCCGGGCTGGACCAGGCGGCCCTTGCCGTCCTTGGCGTACGCCTGGAGCGGCTTGACGACCATGCCCTCGCCGCCCGCGGCCGTCAGCTCCAGCCACCAGTCCGTGCCCGCCCGTACGGATTCCTCGTCGGCGGTGTCCACCAGGATCCGGCCGGTGCGGCGCAGCAGGCCCGTTCCGGCGGCCTCGTCCGCGGCGACCATCCGGTCCAGCCAGAACAGCTGCTCGTCGTGCGGTACGGCCGCGAGCGACCGCCCGGCCGCCGCCAGCAGCTGGAACGGCGCGAACCGTACGCCGTCCAGCCCGTCGGTGGTCCAGCAGTAGCGCCGGTACGCGTCGGTGAACCTCGCCGCGTCGGCGGCCCGGTCGCGCTGGCGCTCCAGCAGCTCGCCGGTGTCGACGCCCCGGGCGGCGGCCGCCCCCAGGGCGGCGAGCGCGTCCGGGAAGACCGCTGCGGCGGCCGCGCCCACGGCGGCGTACTGGTTGCGCAGCAGGCCGGTGGACTTCAGCGACCAGGGCAGCAGTTCCCCGTCGACGAGCAGCCAGTCGGTGCCCAGCTCCGCCCACAGGCCCGCGTCGGTGATCGCCGAGCGGAGCCGGGCGAGCACCTCCTCGGTGACCTCGGGATCGTTGAAGAAGGGCCGCCCGGTGCGGGTGTAGACGGAGCCGGTGGGACCGTCGACACCGAAGCGCTCGCGGGCCGCGGCGGCGTCCTTGCAGACCAGGACGGTGGCCCGGGAGCCCATGTGCTTCTCCTCGCACACGACCTGGGCGATGCCGTCCGTGCGGTACTGCGCGAAGGCCTCGGCCGGGTGCTCCAGGTAGCCCCCATCAGCGGCTCCGCCGCGGGCCTCCTCGCGGGAGGTGGCCGTGGGCGCCATGGTCGGCGGCAGGTACGGCACCAGGCGCGGGTCCACCGCGAAGCGGCTCATGACCTCCAGGGCCGCCGCCGCGTTCTCCTCCCGCACGTTGACGTTGCCCAGGTGGCGGGTCTCGACGACCCGGCGGCCGTGCACGTCGGCCAGGTCGAGCGGGCGCCCGTCGTGGCCGCCCGGCACCTCGGTGACCAGCGGCTTGACCGGCTCGTACCAGACCTTCTCGGCCGGTACGTCGACCAGTTCGCGCTCGGGCCAGCGCAGGGCGGTCATCCGGCCGCCGAAGACGGCGCCGGTGTCGAGGCAGATGGTGTTGTTGATCCAGGAGGTGTTCGGCACCGGGGTGTGGCCGTAGACCACGACGGCCTTGCCGCGGTACTCCTCGGCCCACGGGTAGCGCACGGGCAGGCCGAACTCGTCGGTCTCGCCGGTGGTCTCCCCGTAGAGGGCGTGCGAACGCACCCGGCCGGAGGTGCGGCCGTGGTACTTCTCGGGCAGCCCGGCGTGGCAGACCACGAGCTTCCCGCCGTCGAGCACGTAGTGGCTGACGAGGCCGCGGATGAACTCCCGTACCTCCTGGACGAACTCCTCCGGCTCCCCCTCCAGCTGCGCGATCGTCTCGGCCAGGCCGTGGGTCCGCTGGACCTTGGAGCCCTTCAGGTAACGGCCGAGCTTGTTCTCGTGGTTCCCGGGCACGCACAGGGCGTTGCCCGACTTCACCATGCCCATCACCCGGCGCAGGACGCCCGGGCTGTCCGGGCCGCGGTCCACGAGGTCGCCGACGAAGACCGCGGTGCGGCCTTCGGGGTGGACGCCGTCCTCGTACCCGAGTTTGCCGAGCAGGGTCTCCAGCTCGGACGCACAGCCGTGGATGTCGCCGATGATGTCGAAGGGGCCGGTGAGGTGGGTGAGGTCGTTGAAACGCTTCTCCAGCACCACCTCGGCCGCCTCCACCTCCTCCACGGAGCGCAGCACGTGCACCTTGCGGAAGCCCTCGCGCTCCAGGCCGCGCAGCGAGCGGCGCAGATCGCGGCGGTGGCGCTGGATGACCGCGCGCGGCAGGCCGGCCCGGTCGGGGCGGCCCGCGTTGCGCTCGGCGCACACCTCCTCGGGCAGGTCGAGGACGATGGCGATGGGCAGCACGTCGTGCTCGCGGGCGAGGTTCACCAGCTGCCGGCGCGACTCCGCCTGCACGCTGGTGGCGTCGACGACGGTGAGGCGGCCCGCGGCCAGCCGCTTGCCGGCGATGTAGTGCAGGACGTCGAATGCCTCCTTGCTGGCGCTCTGGTCGTTCTCGTCGTCGGCGACGAGGCCCCGGCAGTAGTCGGAGGAGAGGACCTCGGTGGGCTTGAAGTGCCTGCGGGCGAAGGTGGACTTGCCCGATCCGGTGGCCCCGACGAGGACGACGAGGGACAGGTCGGTGACGGGAAGTGTGCGCTTGCGGTGGTTCTCGGCTCCGGTGTGGGTGCCGGTGTCGGCGCCCGTGACTGTGTCGGTGTCGGTGTCGGTCATGCTGCTTCGCCCTCCTTCGGGGTGTCGTTGACGGTGGTGAAGACGGCCATCTGGGTGGGCGGCCCGACCTCGGGGTCGTCGTCGCCCACGGGGGTGAACTCGACGCCGTAGCCGAACCGTTCGGCGACCTGGGCCGCCCAGGCGCGGAACTCCGCGCGGGTCCACTCGAAGCGGTGGTCGCCGTGCCGGACGTGCCCGGCGGGCAGGGTCTCCCAGCGGACGTTGTACTCGACGTTCGGGGTGGTCACGAGGACAGTGCGGGGGCGGGCCGAGCCGAACACCGCGTACTCCAGGGCGGGCAGCCGCTCCGGGTCCAGGTGCTCGATGACCTCGCTGAGCACCGCGGCGTCGTAGCCCGCGAGGCGCTTGTCGGTGTAGGCGAGCGAGCCCTGGACGAGCTGGACGCGGGAGCTCTGCCGCTCGCCCATGCGCTCCAGCCGCAGTCGCCGGGCCGCGGTGGTCAGGGCCCGCACGGAGACGTCCATGCCGACGATCTCGGTGAAGGACACGTCCTTCAGCAGCGCCTGCACCAGCTGGCCCTGGCCGCACCCGAGGTCGAGGACGCGGCCGGCGCCGGCGGCGCGCAGGGCGGCGAGGACGGCCTCGCGCCGGTGCACCGCGAGCGGTACGCGCCGCTCCGCGGCCTCGGTGGCCGGCGCGCCCGCGACGGCCTCGGCGGCCGTCTCGTCGTCGTCCACGGCGTTGTCGAGCTCCTCGACCTCGCTGCCGTCCGCCTCGGCGAGGCGCACCAGCTCCAGCCGCTCCAGGGCGTCCTGGGTCAGCCGCTTGCTCCGGGCGAGGTAGCGGGAGGTGATCGTCGCGTTCTCCGGGTGGGCGGCGAGCCAGCCCTCCCCGGCGCGCAGCAGCTTGTCCACCTCGTCGGGGGCGACCCAGTAGTGCTTGGCGTCGTCCAGCACGGGCAGCAGGACGTACAACTGGCGCAGCGCGTCGGCGAGGCGCAGCTCACCCTCCAGTACGAGCCGTACGTACCGGGAGTCGCCCCACTCGGGGAACTCCTCGTCGAGCACCACCGGGGTCGCCGTCACGGAGTCCCAGCCGAGCGGGCCGAACAGCCGCTCGACCAGCTGCACTCCGCCGCGCGCCGGCAGCGCCGGGATCTCGATCCGCAGCGGGCGCACCTGCTCCGGCAGCTCCGGGCGGGCGGTGCACTGGCCCTTCAGCGCGCTGCGCAGCACCGCGCCGAGCGCGACGGCGAACAGCGAGGAGGCCGCGTACGGGCGGTCGTTGACGTACTGCGCGAGCGCGGCGTCGGGCGCACCGCCCCGGCCCCTGCCCTGACCGCGCCGCACGAGCGCGACGGGATCCACCTCCAGCAGGAGGGCCGCCGTGCACCGCTGCTCCGTCGCCTCGGGGTAGAACACGTGGGCCGTGCCGTGGGAAGTGGAGAACGCCTGCGCCTTCCCGGGATGCTTGTGCAGGAGAAAGCCCAGGTCAGTGGCGGGGTGCTCGGCTGTGCCGGTAGTGGAGATCGTCAGGAACATGCGCCTGAGTATGTGCTGACGCCACCGGCCGGGCCAACGTGTTTTGTGTGCTCCGGGGCCAGTGGGCCGCGCGGGAGCGGGCGCAGGGGTGATGACGTATCAATCATGACAGGTCAGAGCGTGTTTTCGTAGGACCAAGGGCACAGTCGATTGCCCTTGTTTGGACCTGTGTGCGGCTTTCAGAATCTCCCTCATGAATCCCACGGAGAACATCAATCACGACGCCGTACTGCGAGCCCGGGTGGCGCTGCTCGGATCGGGGACGCTGCCGGTCCGGCAGCAGGTCGCCGCTTATCGCGTTCTCGTCCAGGTGAGTCCGTTGGCCTTCCTGCCCCTGCTGGCGGTCGCCCTGTTCGCGTACAGCCGCCAGGAGTTCACCGATCGGCCCGGCATAGCGCTCGCCCTGCGGGCCGAGTCCGTCGCCGCCGCGCGCCGGATGTGCGCGCTGGAGCCCGAGCGGACGCAGCTGCTCCTCACCTCGCTGGTCCACTACCGCGAACAGCTGGCCCTCATGGACCTGCCCGCGGAACTCGCCGCCGTGGAGGCGGAGATGACCGCACTCGTCGGGTCGGGCGGCGGGCTGACCAGCGTGCGCTGGGACACCAGCGGCGTGTAGCGGCGCCGCGGGCCGGGAGGGGTTACCGGCCCGCGGCCAGGTCCGCGATGCGGGGCGGGCCGACGCGGCAGCAGCCGCCGATGAGGCGGGCTCCGGAGCGCCGCCACGCGGCCGTCGGCCAGGGGACCTCGGCCCGCGGCGCGTGCCAGGTCCGCGTGGCGGCGTCCCAGACGGAGCCGTCGTTCGGGTAGGCGAGGAGCGGCTTTCGGGTGACCGGGGCCGCCGCTTCGAGGGCGGGCAGCACGTCCTCGGGGTCGCAGCAGTTGACCCCGAGCGCGATGACGCCCGGGGCTGCGGCCGCGAGGGCGAAAGCCTCGTGCAGTGGCTGGCCCGCCCTGGTGCGGCCGCCCGCGACGGTGTAGGAGAGCCAGGCGCGGGCGCCCGTCTCGGCGAGGACGGTGAGCAGGGCCTCTGCCTCGACGGTGTCCGGGACGGTCTCCAGGGCCAGTACGTCCGGCCCCGCGGCCAGCAGCGCTGCGATGCGGGGCCGGTGGAAGGCGGCCAGCTCCCGCACGCTCAGCCCGTACCGGCCGCGGTACTCGGAACCGTCCGCGAGCACCGCCCCGTACGGGCCCACGGAGGCGGCCACCCACACCTCGTGGTCCGCCGCCCGCGCCGCACGGTCGGCGAGGCGCACGCTGCGCCGCAGCAGGGCGGTGGTCCGCGGCCGGCCGTAGCCGTGCCGGGCGAAGGCCGCGTACCCCACCTGGTAGCTCGCGGTGATCAGCACCTCGGCGCCGGCCCGCGCGTACGCCGTGTGCGCGGCCGTCACCTGGTCCGGCCGTTCGGCGAGCACGCGGCCCGACCAGAGGTCGCCGGACAGGTCGCAGCCCTGGTCGGCGAGCTGGTTGCTCAGTCCGCCGTCGAGGGTCACGGTCCTGCGGGCCAGGGCCTCGGCGAGCGGGCCGGACGCGCGGGGCATCTTCCGGGTCCTCCCGTCAGCCGAGCCGGGACAGGACCTGGGCCGAGATCAGCTCCAGGTGGTCGAGGTCGTCGAGGTCGAGAAGCTGGAGGTAGATGCGGGAGGAGCCGATGGCACCGTAGGTGCCGATCTTCTCCACGACCTCGGCCGGGGAGCCCGCCAGACCGTTGGCCTTGAGCTCGTCCACGTCGCGGCCGATGGCGGCGGCCCGCCTGGCCACCTCGGCGTCGTTCTTGCCGACGCACACCACCAGGGCGTTGGAGTAGACGAGTTCGTCGGCCTTGCGGCCGGCCTCGGCGGCGGCCTCACGGACCCGGGCGAACTGCCTGCGGCTGTCCTCGACCGAGGCGAAGGGCATGTTGAACTCGTCCGCGTACCGGGCGGCGAGGCGCGGCGTGCGCCGCGCGCCGTGGCCGCCGATCAGGACGGGCACCTTGGCCTGGGCGGGCTTGGGCAGCGCCGGCGAGTTCTCCACCTGGTAGTGCCTGCCGGCGTAGTCGAAGGCGGCGCCGGGCTCGGTGGCCCACAGTCCGGTGACGATGGCCAGCTGTTCCTCCAGCCGGGCCATCCGCTCCGCCGGGAAGGGGATGCCGTACGCCTTGTGCTCCTCCTCGAACCAGCCCGCGCCCAGGCCCAGTTCGATCCGGCCGCCGGACATCTGGTCGACCTGCGCCACCTGGATGGCCAGTACGCCGGGCAGCCGGAAGGTGCCGGCCGTCATCAGCGTGCCGAGCCGGATCCGCTTGGTCTCGCGGGCGAGCCCCGCGAGGGTGATCCAGGCGTCGGTGGGACCGGGCAGGCCGTCCGCCGAGCCCATCCGCAGGTAGTGGTCGGAGCGGAAGAACGCGTCGAAGCCCAGGTCCTCGGTGGCCTTGGCGACGGTCAGAAGGGTGTCGTAGCCGGCGCCCTGCTGGGGCTCGGTGAATACGCGGAGATCCATGTCTCCCATCCTGCCCGTTCCACCCCGGCCGGGTGAATCTGTGTCAACCGGGCGGTCCACCCCCGGCCCCGCCAGTGACCAGCCCGGATGGGGATCGTTGGCTCGGACGGAGCCGGACCGCCCGGCCCGCGCGCCGGCGGCCCTTCGCCGGTGTGTCCACCGCCCCCTTCCGCCTCGGAAGGGCCAGGGCCGAGGAGGCCGCCATGTCCCAGGAGTCCGTGCCGGAAGCCCCCCGACATCTCCAACCGCTCCGACAGGACGGACAGACCGGACAGGCAGCGCACGACCATGCACGCCAGGAGTCCGCCGTACCCGCTCAGGGCGGCGCACCCAAGGGCCTGCTGCAGCAGATGGAAGAGCTGATGGCGGCGCTGAACGCCGACCTCTCGCAGCTCGACGCCGACCTCCAGTCCTCGACGGACCGCACCGCGGGCAGCCCTGACGCGCTGCCGGCCCCGGGGATCCGTACGCCCGAGGGCGAGCGCCCCTCCTACCGGTCGTACTGACCGCACGGGTCCCGCCGCGCGCGGCGGGACCCCGCCACGACGCGCCGGTGCTCAGGCCACGCCGGTCGCCGACCCCCGTTCGCGGACGGTCAGCCGGCGCAGGATCGCCCGTACCCGATCGCTCGACTCGTCGGCCGCGTCTATCGACTCGATGCACTGCCAGTACAGGCCTTCGTCGTCCGTCCCGCAGGCCACCCCGACCAGGGCTATGCCCACTTCGCCGAGCAGCGCCTGGAGTCCGAGCAGCGCCTGCCGGACGTCCGCCACCCCGGTCAGCTGCGCCGCCCGCGGCGGATGTTCGGGCGCGATGCCCTCGCCGAGCAGGGCCGCTCTGTCGAGCACCCCGCAGCCTCTGCCCCCTGCTTCACCCAGCCCCCGTGCCTCCGCTCTCAGCTCCGGCGGCCCGGTGACCGCCAGCCAGCTCCCTATTCCCTGCGCGAGGGCCTGTGCCTGCCAGGCCTCGCCCACGATGTCCCACGCAGCCCCGCTCTGTGCCAGCGCGTGCCGGCCGGCCGCGATGAGCCGTACCGCATCCATATGCCGTCCCCCGTCCGCACGACATCCGCCGTTCTCACCACTACCCAGAGTGAGGGCAACGAACCAGTAAAGCCAGGGGTATTCGGAAATCTGTGGACACAAACATGGTTGTGGACGACGCCATCACTCCGAAGAGTGACGATTCGGTGTCCAATCACCCGGCGCCGGAAAGCGGAGCTCGTTCCTCTCGATCTTCGCGGCGAGCGCATCCAGCACATCCACCCCTAGGACCTCACAGAATTGCAGCAGATACGCGAGCACGTCTGCCACCTCATCGGCAACTCTGTGTGCGGTTTCGGGCTGTTCCATGACCCTGGCCGACTGTTCCGGCGTCAGCCACTGGAAGATCTCGACCAGTTCGGCCGCCTCCACGCTCAACGCCGCGGCCAGATTCTTGGGCGTGTGGTACGGCTCCCAGCCGCGCGCCGCCGCGAACTGCGCGAGCCGCCGCTGGAGTCGGTCCAGGCGCTCGTCGGGCCGGGCTTCAGGGGTGTCCCGCATGTCGTTCATGCCGACAGGTCTACCACCGACACCCCCGGGAGATCCCGGGCGGCCGCCGCGCACGCCTCCCCCACCGATGCCACCAGCCGGACGTGCCCGCGCCCGCACGCCAGCCGGGCCAGTCGCAGCAGCTCGGCGCTCTGCCGCCGGTCCAGGTCCCGGTCCAGGCCGTCGGCCAGTACGGTCAGCGCCTGCCGCGCGGACAGCAGTTCGGCGGCCGGGTCCATGGCCAGCACCCCCGGCCCGGTCAGCAGGACCAGCGCCAGCGCCAGGAAGCGGAGCTCGCCCGCGCCGAGCCGGCCCAGTTCCGTGCCGGGCCGGCCGGGGCCCCGGTCCAGCAGCGCGGTGACGGGGCCTTCCGCGGGAGCCCGTACGTCCAGCGCCGCCACCGGGCCCGCGCAGCCGGTACGGGCCGCCTCGGTCAGCAGCGTGTGGCGGGTGCCGCACTCGCCGCGGGTCCGGCGCAGTACGTCGGCCAGGTTCGCGCAGTCGCCCAGCAGCCGCCCCCACCCCGGCGGCACTGGCGCCCGCATCCGCTCCGGGCGGGGGTCGCAGGGGAACACCGAGCGCAGCGCCACCACCACCTGCTCGGCGGCGGCCAGCACCTGCCGCTGCCCGGCCGTGGCGCCGGCGACGCGCAGCGGGAGCATCGCCGTACCGAGCCGGTCGTCGGGCAGCGGGGCCCTGGTGACCCCGGTGGCGCCGCCGGTCAGCCAGGCGGCCTGGACGGATCGCCGGCCGGGGTCGCGCAGCGCGGTGCTGAGCAGGATCTGCCCGTCCACCGAGAGCCGTTCGCCGACGATCCGCAGCGTCGGCTCGGCCTGCACGGCGAGGTCGAGCCGGACCGGCCCGGCGGGCCCGTCGACGGTGCAGCCGATGCGGAAGCCGCGGCGCCGCTCGGCGTCGGGCACGGCGCGGTCCGGGATCAGGGCGCGCGCGTCCGGGAAGGCCTGCTCCAGGGTGGCGCCCGAGCCCAGGGTCGCGAGGGCCCCGTAGGCCTCCAGGGCCTGGGACTTGCCGCTGCCGCTCGGCCCGGCGAACAGGGTGACGGGCCCGAGCGGGAAGACGGCCCCGCGGTGCGAGGCGTAGGCGGAGAGCCGTAACTGCGTCACCGCGGGCCGGTGGTGGACCGTGGCGTCCGGCGGCGCGGCCGGATCCGGGAGCGGGGTCGCGGCGCCCGAGGTCGTGGCGTCCGGGGCGGCGGCGTCCAAGGTGGTGGCGTCCAAGGTGGTGGCGTCCAAGGTGGTGGCGTCCAAGGTGGTGGCGTCCAAGGTGGTGGCGTCCATGCGCCGGACGGTACGGCCCGCCGGAGCCCCCGGGGGCCCGCCGAACCGTTCCCTCGCCGCGACCTTCCTACGATCGGGGGACGGCCGCGGCCGCGATCCCCTCGACCTCGGTGCCGACGGGCGCCAGCAGGAAGACGTTCCGGTCGACCCGGTGCATCCCGCTGCCCAGCCCGAAGACCACGCCGCTGCTGAAGTCCAGGATCCGCTTCGCCACTTCGCTGTCCGCGCCGGTGAGGTCGAGCAGCACCGGGATCTGCGCGATCAGGTACTCGGCCACCTCCCGGGCGTCCGCGAAGATCTGGACCCGGATCACCACGAAGCGCCGCTGCTCCGCCGCCACCGCTCCGGGAGCCGTGGAGATCGTGCGGTGGTCCACCCGGGAGGGCCATTCGTTGCGGCTGCGCAGGGGGACCACCTGGGCGAGCCCCTCCCACTGCTCGTCGGTGACGTCGTACCTGCTCACCGGGCCGCCTCGGCCGTGCGCTTCATGTGCATCCCCCCATCCTCTCGTGTTTCACCCGTTCAGCCCAACAGCGACACGAGGCACCTGTCACCCCGTCCACTACCCCGGGACCTGACGGATGGGTTAGGTTAGGCATACCTAAGTAACCACTCGGGACGATGGAGAGATCCTCATGCGCAAGTCCGGCCCCCCTGCCACCCCGGCCGACCACCCCGCGCCCGCCGCCGCCCGGCCCACCGACGCCGAGCGGGTCCGGTCGGTCCTGGCCGCCGCGCACTCGATGACCGTGGTCACCGACGGACTGCGCACCGAGGTCCGCCACCTCGACGGCTCCGACCCCCTCGGCCGGCTGCACCTGCACCCCGCCGAGCCGGGCGGCCACGCCGAGCACCGGCCCGCCATCCGGCTGGAGTTCACGGACATCGCCCCCACCCCCGTTCGCGACCGGGTGCGCGCCCGGGTCACGCTGCTGGGCCGGCTGCTGACCCCGTACACCGAGGAGGGCGCCGACTCCACCTGCGTGGAATTCGGCCGCGCCGTGCTGGAGACCGGGGACGGCCGCTCGTACGTCGGCCTCGACGAGCTGGACGCCGCCTGCCCCGACCCGCTGGCCCCGTACGAGGCGGGCATGCTCACCCACCTCCTCGACGACCACGCCGAACTGGTCACCCTGCTGCTGCGCCTGGTCCGGCCGGTGCCCGTCACCGCCGTCGTCCGCGCGCTGCCGGTCGCCATGGACCGGTACGGGATCACCCTGCGGCTGGAGCAGCACCGCGGGCACCACGACGTACGGCTGCCCTTCCCCTCACCCCTGGACGACGTGGAGCAGTCCGGGGCGCAGATCCAGGCCCTGCTCAGCGCGGCCCGCCGGCGCTCGCACCGCAACACCCTGCCGGCGTGAGGCGGGACGCGGAATAGCCGGGGGCGGCGTCCCGTTGGGGTGATCATGAAGGCCATCACATACAGCGCATACGGAACTGCCGACGCCCTCGAGCTCGTTGACGTACCGGAGCCCAAGGTCGGCCCCGGCGAGGTGCTCGTCCGCGTCAAGGCCGCGGGCGTCAACCCGGTGGACTGGAAGCTCGCCGCCGGGTACCTCGACCCGATCCTGGAAGTCCGCTACCCCGTCATACCCGGCTGGGACGTGGCCGGAGTCGTCGAGGCCGTCGGCGCCGACACCTTCGACTACGCCGTCGGGGACGAGGTGTACGGGTACGTCCGCAAGGAGTGGGTGGAGCTCGGCACCTACGCCGAGCTGGTCTCCGCCCCCGTCCGCACCCTCGCGCGCAAGCCGCGCTCGCTGACCTTCGAGCAGGCCGCGGGGATCCCGCTGGCCGGCCTCACCGCCTACCAGTCGCTCACCCGGGTGGGCCTCAAGGCCGGCGAGACCGTGCTCATCCACTCCGCCGCCGGCGGCACCGGCTCCTTGGGCGTGCAGATCGCCGTCGCGCTCGGCCTGCGGGTCATCGGTACGGCGGGCGCCCACAACCACGACTACCTGCGCTCCCTCGGCGCCGAGCCGGTCCTCTACGGCGAGGGCCTGGCGGACCGGGTCCGCGAGCTGGCACCCGAAGGCATCGACGCGGGCCTGGACTTCTACGGGGACGGGGTCGTCGAGACCCTCCAGTCCCTCGTCAAGGAGCGCGCCCGGGTGGTCTCCATCGCCGACTACGAAGCCGCCGCCAAGGGCGCGCACCAGCTGTGGGTGCGCCCGGACACCACCGACCTGACCTTCCTGGCGAAGCTGGCCGAGGAGGGCGCGCTCACGGTCAACGTGGAACACGCGCTGCCGCTCGCCGAGGCGGCCAAGGCCTGGGAGCTGAGCGCCTCGGGCCGCACCCGCGGCAAGATCGTCCTGACCGTCTGAGCGCTCCGGGGCCCGGGCGCGGCCGCCGGTGACGTCGCGCACCTCCCGGTGCCCGGTTCGCGGACCCCGTGCACGTGTGGACGTACCGGCTGCCTCCGGGCGACCGTCTCCGACACCGTCCTCGGCGCCGAGGCGGTGCGCCGCGGCATCGTCCCGGACCCCTCCGTCAACCTCCTCGTGGACGCGGCCGCCACCGGCGACCCCCGCGCCGACCGGCTGCTGCGCGAGCGGGCGCGGGCGGTGGGCCGGGCCGCGGCCCTCCTCCTCGACGTGTTCAACCCGGCCGTCATGGTGATCACGGAGCTCTCCAGCGTGCTGGACGAGGACTACCTCGCCGAGATCCGCCGGGCGGCCGGAGACTCCGAGCGCTACGGGCAGCGCACAGTCGGCCCGCACGCCGGACCCGCCGTGCTGCCCGTGGCCGCCGCGACCGTACTGCTCGGTCCGCTCTTTCGTGACCCCTCCCGTCTCACATGAGAGGGGGAGATCACATCCGATGGTTATAGGCGCGCTTCGGGGACCCCCCTAACATTCGAGCCATGACGGTCCTGCCTGATGACGGGCTCTCCTTGGCCGCCGAATTCCCTGACGCGACGCATGAGCAGTGGCAGCGCCTGGTAGAGGGCGTGCTGCGCAAGTCGGGCAAGGAAGTTTCCGGCGAGGCAGCGGAAGACGCGTTGTCCACGAAGCTTGAGGACGGGCTCACCACCCGCCCGCTGTACACCGCACCCGCGACGGCCGAGGACACCGGCCCCGGCGGGGACGAAGGCGTTCCCGGGTCTCCGGGGAGCGCGGCGTCCGCCGCGTCCTCCGCCTTTGCTGCATTCCCAGGGTTTGCCCCCTTCGTACGGGGCGGCAGGCCCGAAGGCAACGCCGCCACCGGCTGGGACGTACGCCAGCGGCTCCTCGGCACCGATCCCGTACGGGTGAACGAGGCGGTCCTCGCCGACCTGGAGAACGGCGTCACCTCGCTGTGGCTCACCGTCGGCGCCGGCGGCCTCCCGGTCGACGCGCTCCCCCGCGCCCTGGCCGGGGTCTACCTCGACCTCGCGCCCGTCTCCCTCGACGCCGGCGCCGAATACGCCGACGCCGCCCGCGCGTTGCTGCGCCTGTACGCCGAGCGCGAGGTGGCCCCCTCGGCCGCCCGGGCCTCCTTGGGTGCCGACCCGCTGGGCCACGAGGCCCGTACGGGCGAGCGGCTCGACCCCGCCGAAGCCGTCGAGCTGGCCCGGACGGCCGCCGCCGACTGGCCCGGCGTCCGCGCCCTGACCGCCGACGCGCTCCCGTACCACGAGGCCGGCGGCTCCGCGGGCCAGGAACTGGGCCTGTCCCTGGCCACCGGCGTGGCCTACCTGCGCGCCCTCACCGAGGGCGGGCTGGGCATCGAAGCGGCCCTCGGCCAGCTGGAGTTCCGCTACGCCGCCACCGCGGACCAGTTCCTCACCATCGCCAAGTTCCGCGCCGCCCGCCGCCTGTGGGCCCGCGTCGCCGAGGCCTGCGGGGCCACGGAAGCCGGTGCGCAGCACCAGCACGCAGTGACCTCGCCGGTGATGATGACCCGTCGCGACCCCTGGGTGAACATGCTGCGCACCACCGTCGCCTGCATGGCGGCGGGCGTGGGCGGCGCGGACTCGGTCACCGTGCTCCCCTTCGACCACGAACTGGGCCTGCCGGACGCCTTCGCCCGCCGCATCGCGCGCAACACCTCCACCATCCTGCTGGAGGAGTCGCACCTGGCCCGCGTCATCGACCCCGCCGGCGGCTCCTACTACGTGGAGCAGCTCACCGACGAACTCGCGCACGCCGCCTGGGAGTTCTTCCAGACGATCGAGAAGTCCGGCGGTCTGGCCGCCGCCCTGCGTTCCGGGCTGGTCGCCGACCGCCTCGCCGCCACCTGGGCCGAGCGTTCCGCCAAGCTGGCCAAGCGCCGCGAGCCGATCACCGGCGTCAGCGAGTTCCCGCTGCTGTCGGAGAAGCCGGTCGTACGCGAACCCGCACCGCCGCTGCCCACCGGCGGGCTGCCCCGCGTACGGCGCGACGAGGCGTACGAGGCGCTGCGCGCACGCAGCGACGCGCACCTGGCCGCGACCGGCGCCCGCCCGAGGATCTTCCTCGCGGCGCTGGGCCCGGCGGCCGCCCACACGGCCCGCGCCACCTTCACCTCGAACCTGTTCCAGTCGGGCGGCGTCACACCGGTGCACGACCCCGTCTCGGTGGACCCGCAGAGCGCCGCGGCTGCCTACGCGGCGAGCGGCGCGGACGGCATGGCCGTGCTGTGCTCCAGCGACGCCCTGTACGAGGAGCAGGCCGAGGCGGTGTCCGCCGCCCTGCGCGCGGCGGGTGCCACGACCGTGTTCCTCGCCGGCCGGCCCGGCACCGCCGGGCAGGCCGCGGACGAGTACGTCTTCGCCGGCTGCGACGCCGTCGCCGTGCTGTCCTCCGTTCTCGACCGGATGGGAGTCGCGTCTTGAGCGGCACCGGTATCCCCGATTTCTCCGGGCTCGCGCTGAACGGCGCCGCCCCCGCGGCCGGTTCCCAGGAGCAGTGGCGCGCGGCGGTGAAGGAGTCCACGGGCACCGCCCCGGGCGATCTGCTGTGGGAGACCCCCGAGGGCATCGGCGTACAGCCGCTGTACACCGGCAGGGATCTGGAGGGCCTGGACTTCCTCAACACGTACCCGGGCGTGGCCCCGTACCTGCGCGGCCCGTACCCGACGATGTACGTCAACCAGCCCTGGACGATCCGGCAGTACGCGGGCTTCTCCACGGCCGAGGAGTCCAACGCCTTCTACCGCCGCAACCTCGCGGCCGGCCAGAAGGGCCTGTCGATCGCCTTCGACCTGCCGACGCACCGCGGCTACGACAGCGATCACCCGCGCGTGACCGGCGACGTCGGCATGGCGGGCGTGGCGATCGACTCGATCTACGACATGCGCCAGCTGTTCGACGGCATTCCGCTGGACAGGATGACGGTGTCGATGACGATGAACGGCGCGGTGCTGCCGGTCCTCGCGCTGTACATCGTGGCGGCGGAGGAGCAGGGCGTCTCCCCCGACAAGCTCGCCGGGACCATCCAGAACGACATCCTCAAAGAGTTCATGGTCCGCAACACCTACATCTACCCGCCCAAGCCCTCGATGCGGATCATCTCCGACATCTTCGCGTTCACCTCGCAGAAGATGCCGCGGTACAACTCGATCTCCATCTCCGGCTACCACATCCAGGAAGCCGGGGCGACGGCCGACCTGGAGCTGGCGTACACCCTCGCCGACGGCGTGGAGTACCTGCGGGCCGGGCAGGCCGTCGGGCTGGACGTGGACGCGTTCGCGCCGCGCCTTTCGTTCTTCTGGGCGATCGGCATGAACTTCTTCATGGAGGTCGCGAAGCTGCGCGCCGCCCGCCTGCTCTGGGCCCGGCTGGTCAAGCAGTTCGACCCGAAGAACGCCAAGTCCCTTTCGCTGCGCACCCATTCGCAGACCTCGGGCTGGTCGCTGACGGCGCAGGACGTCTTCAACAACGTCACGCGCACGTGCATCGAGGCGATGGCGGCGACGCAGGGCCACACCCAGTCGCTGCACACCAACGCCCTCGACGAGGCCCTGGCGCTGCCGACGGACTTCTCGGCGCGCATCGCCCGCAACACCCAGCTGCTGCTCCAGCAGGAGTCGGGGACCTGCCGCTCGATCGACCCGTGGGGCGGCAGCGCGTACGTCGAGAAGCTGACGTACGACCTGGCGCGCCGGGCCTGGCAGCACATCGAGGAGGTCGAGGCGGCCGGCGGCATGGCGCAGGCCATCGACGCGGGCATCCCGAAGCTGCGCGTGGAGGAGGCCGCGGCCCGTACCCAGGCGCGGATCGACTCCGGCCGGCAGCCGGTGATCGGCGTGAACAAGTACCGGGTGGAGAGCGACGAGGCGATCGACGTCCTGAAGGTCGACAACTCCGCGGTGCGCAGCCAGCAGATCGCCAAGCTGCGGCGGCTGCGCGAGGAGCGCGACGAGGCGGTCACCCAGGACACCCTGCGGGCGCTGACGAACGCGGCCGAGCGCGGGGAGGGCAACCTGCTGGCGCTGGCGGTGGACGCGGCGCGCGCCAAGGCGACGGTCGGTGAGATCTCCGACGCACTGGAGAAGGTGTACGGGCGGCACGCGAGCCAGATCCGTACGATCTCGGGTGTGTACCGAACCGAGGCAGGCGAGTCCCCGTCCCTGGAGCGCACGCGTGCGCTCATCAACCGGTTCGAGGAGGCGGAGGGCCGCCGTCCGCGCATCCTGGTCTGCAAGATGGGCCAGGACGGCCACGACCGCGGCCAGAAGGTGATCGCGACGGCCTTCGCCGACCTGGGCTTCGACGTGGACGTCGGCCCGCTGTTCCAGACCCCGGCGGAGGTGGCCCGCCAGGCCGTCGAGGCGGACGTCCACGTGGTGGGCGTCTCGTCGCTGGCGGCCGGCCACCTGACCCTCGTACCGGCGCTGCGCGAGCAGTTGGCGGAGGAGGGCCGCGAGGACATCATGATCGTCGTGGGTGGGGTCATCCCGCCCGCGGACGTGCCCACGCTCCTGGAGATGGGGGCGACGGCGGTGTTCCCGCCCGGCACGGTCATCCCGGACGCGGCGCACGACCTGGTGGCGCGGCTCGCCGCGGACCTGGGCCACGAGCTGTAGGCGGCGGCCGGTGCCGAAGATCGACATCGAGGCCTACGCGAAAGGGGTGCTCGACGGGAAGCGCGCGTTCATCGCACGCGCCATCACCCTCGTCGAGTCCACCCTGCCCGCGCACCGGCCGCTGGCCCAGCAGCTCCTGACCGAGCTGCTCCCCCACTCGGGGCGGGCCCGGCGCATCGGGATCAGCGGTGTGCCCGGGGTGGGCAAGTCCACGTTCATCGACGCGTTCGGCACGATGCTGACGGCGCTGGGTCACCGGGTGGCGGTGCTGGCCGTCGACCCGTCGTCGACGCGTACGGGCGGCTCCATCCTGGGCGACAAGACCCGGATGGAACGCCTCTCCGTCGACCCGGCGGCCTTCGTACGCCCCTCGCCCTCCGCCGGAACACTGGGCGGGGTCGCGAAGGCTACGCGCGAGTCGATGATCGTGATGGAGGCGGCGGGCTACGACGTGGTCCTCGTCGAGACGGTCGGTGTCGGCCAGTCGGAGACGACGGTGGCGGGGATGGTCGACTCCTTCCTCCTCCTGTCCCTGGCCCGCACGGGCGACCAGCTCCAGGGCATCAAGAAGGGCGTGCTGGAGCTGGCCGACGTGCTGGCGGTGAACAAGGCGGACGGCCCGCACGAGCGGGACGCGAAGGCCGCCGCGCGCGAACTGTCGGGCGCGCTGCGCCTGATGCACCCGGCCGACGCGGCCTGGACCCCGCCGGTCCTGACGTGCAGCGCACGGGAGTCGGCGGGTCTGAACGAGGTCTGGAACCGGCTGGAGCAGCACCGCCGGCTGCTGGACGCGGGCGGCCGGCTGGCGGCCAAGCGGGCGTCCCAGCAGGTGGAGTGGACCTGGTCGATGGTCCGCGAGGAACTCCTGGAGCGGCTGCGCGCCAGCCCCGCGGTACGGGACCTCGCGCCGGCCCTGGAAGCCTCGGTGCGGGCGGGCGAGGTGACGGCCACCTCGGCGGCGGACCAGATCCTGACGGCCTTCGGCCGGAGCTGATCCCTGCCGGGGGCGCTGCCGAAAGGCGGCGGCCCCGGCCGAGCTCCGGCCCCGGCCGACCCCGCAGGGGTCAGGCGTCGACCAGGACCGATCCGGCCGCGCCGAGCACCTCGCGCAGGACGCGGCCCTGCTCCACCACGTCGTCGGAGGCGAGCAGCGCGGCCAGTACCGCGATCCGCGCCTGCCCGGCCCGCAGGGTCCCCGTCGGGGCGGCACCGGCCGCGACCAGGTCCACGGCGCCGCCGTGCGTGTAGATCTCGGTGACCGGCCCGGCCGCGACCCGGGTGGTCAGCGCGACCAACACCCCGCGGGCGACGGCGGCCTCGACGGCCTCCACGATCTCCGGGGTGGCATTGCCCGCGCCCGTCCCGACGAGCACGATCCCCCGCGCCCCGGCCGCGACGGCGGCGTTCAGCAGGACGGCGTCCCCGTCGGCGTGGTGCACGACCACGTCGACCCGCGGCGGCAGCTCCGGCATCGCGGGCAGCGCGAGCGCCGCCGGCCGCTGGGGCGTCCGCAGCACGGTGACCTTGCCGAAGCCGACCTTGCCCAGCAGTTCCTTCGAGGGGTCGGCGAACGCGTCGAGCGCCACGGCCTGCGTCTTCACGGTCCCGCGGGCCGCGTGCACCCGGCCGGCGAACGCGACCAGCACGCCCAGGCCCCGTACCGTCGCGGCGGTCAGCAGCGCGTCGTACAGATTGCCGGGACCGTCCCCGTCCGCCGTGCCCATGGGCCGCTGGGAGCCGGTGAACACCACGGGGCGGGCGTCGTGGTGGTGCAGGTCGACCAGGAACGCCGACTCCTCCAGGGTGTCGGTGCCGTGCGTGACGACGATGCCGTCCACGCCCGGGTCCGCGAGCACCTCGTGCACGGTGCGCAGGAGGGTGAGCTGGTGGGCGGTCGTCAGGCGGGGGCTGTTCACGCTGAACAGGTCCACGACCTCGACGGTGATGCCCTCGGGAAGCGGTGCGGTCGCGATGACCTCGCTCCCGGCGGCGTCGGCGGCGAAGCCGGATCCCTGCCAGCGGCTGGCTATCGTGCCGCCGGTGCTGATGACGACGATGCGTCCCATGGCCGCCCTTCCCTCACATCACATAGAGGTCGTACAGATTTTCTACAGAGAGCAATGGTAGGCGGTTCAACACGCAATGTGATTGCGACTATCGCCCGGTACGCAATACATGGTGATGAATAATTGCGCCATGGACGCCATCGACAGAGATATCTTGCGTGAGCTCCAGGCCGATGGCCGGCTCAGCAACCAGGAGCTGGCCGCGCGCGTGGGCCTGACCCCTTCCCCCTGCATGCGCCGCGTCCGCCAGCTCGAACAGGACGGGGTCATCCAGGGCTACCGTGCGGTGATCTCCCCCGAGGCGGTCGGACGCGGCTTCGAGGTGCTGGTCTCCGTCGAGGTCCGCCGCGACCGGGAGGCGGTCGAGGCGTTCGAGTCCGCGCTCCAGGACATCCCCGACGTCATCGAGGCCTACCGCCTCTTCGGCAGCCCGGGCTGCCTGCTGCGCATCGCGGTCGCGGACCTGCGCGCGTACGAACGCCTCTGGATCGAGAAGCTGACGGCCCTCTCCGGCGTCACCGAGGTCAACTCCCAGATCATCATGAAGCGCATCAAACCCCACACGGGCCTGCCGGTGGACGGCTGACCTCGGCCGTACCGTCCACCGCACCCGCCGCGGAGCGGCTCAGCCCCGGCGTCGCGCCGCCGCGAGGGCGTCCCTGACCTCCTGCGCCACGCGGGCCGCGTCCTCGGGGTTGTTCACGACGTCCGTGCAGTTCATGTCGACGACGAGGACGTCGCTGGCCGAGTAGTGCTTGTGCACCCAGTCGTCATAGCCGGACCACAGCGTCCGGTAGTACTCGACCAGGCTCTCGTCCTGCTCGAAATCGCGGCCCCGCAGCCCGATGCGGTGCAGCACCGTCTCGAAGTCCGCCTTGAGGTAGACCATGAGATCGGGCGCCTTGCGGTACGGCAGGCCGTCGATCTCGCGCATCATCTCCTGGAGCAGCCCCTCGTAGACCTGCATCTCGAGGGAGCTGATCCGGCCCAGCTCGTGATTGACCTTGGCGAAGTACCAGTCCTCGTAGATGGACCGGTCGAGGACGTTGTCGCCCTGCTTGTACGCCTCCTTGATCGCGGCGAACCGCGTCTGGAGGAAGTAGAGCTGGAGCAGGAAGGGGTAGCGCTTGGCCTGGATCTCCTCGGGGCTCGCCGTGTAGAAGAGCGGCAGGATCGGGTTGTCTTCCACGCTCTCGTAGAAGACTTCGCTGCCGAGCTCCTTGGCGAGGAGCTCGGCCACGCTCGTCTTGCCGATCCCGATCATGCCTCCGACGCAGATCACTGCCATACCTCACTTCTCCCTGGGGGTCTTCTTTTCACGGGCGGGTGCACTGGGCGCCCCACACCACAGGGACGTGAGCCGCGGCCGATCGATTCCCCATGATCTTCACGATCAGCGTCACGTGGCCCCGTCCGGACCCAGCCCCGGCGCTAGCCTCCGCGCCGGACCGGCTGCCCCGACCGTTCCGCAGCGCCGTTTTGTACGGCAGACCTGCAGGTCAGGCGCCCTTTGCCACCGGTTCCAGGATCGCCACGCACTCAGCCGATAAAAATAGCAGGTCAGCGATCCAGCGCACCTTCGGTGCGCGCCGGGGGCGTGGTAAATGCCGTGGCGCGCGCCGGGGTGCTTCGTCAGAGGCGGATCACGGCGCCGTTTGCGGGCTGACTCGGGGCCCGGGCGTCAAACGGGCGTCACGGCCGGATGCATCTGCTCCCTGCCCAAGGTCTGCCAGCAGCAGGTCGAGAACCGCCTCCTCCTCGATGCGCATCCCGTGTTCTGCCAGCGCGAGGGCCAGATCCGGGTCCCACGGCGATGGGGCCGGCTGACCGGAGAGCGGCCGAGACAGACCTGCCCCGGTCGCCGCCACGCCCTCCCGGTAGTCGTCTGCCGTGTAGCGCCAGGGCCGCCAGGCCACGTGCCGCATCAGCACCGCGGCGATGCGCAGACCACCCCAGTCGAAGTCGCCGTGGTAGCGGAACTCCGTACCCCACGCATGCAGGTGGTTCAACAGCGTGAGAGCGGCGGCCGACGGCTGGCCCTGGACACAGACCAGCGGTCGGGCGTCCGGTCCGTGCACGTCCGCTGCGGCCGCAAGGACCGCGGGATTCTCACAGATGTGGACCACGGGCGGTGCCGTGCGCGGCGGACGGTGGGCGAGCTGCCGGAGGGTGAGGACGCACGGCTCGCCCCCGTCGGCCATCCAGTCCAGGGCCGGAGTCCCGCGGAGGCCCAGGGTGAGCACCGTCGAGGAGACATCGTCCCGGAGCAGGCCGACGGAAGCCCACGCGGCCCGCCGCCACGCCGCTCCCACTCCGTCGGGGTGGCCGGTCAGTGCGCGGGCGCCGGAAAGGGCGAGGGTGGCCACCGGCGTGCCGTCGTCGAGTGCGTGGGCACTCCCCAGGACGTCCGCGGCGAACACTGACAGCGACCGTGCCGGTTCGACGGGCAGTTCCCGCAGCACGCGAACGGTCTGCTCCAGGATCGGACGGGCGGCGGCAGGTGTGCGGGCGAGACGGCGTACGAGGCCGTCGTCGCGAACACGGGCGGCCCAGGCAGCGTGCTGCGGAAGGTCTTCGGCCAGCAGGGCGAGAGAGGTGTACGCCTCCTCCCAGGCATGCTCCTCACTCCGGCGGAGCTCGTCGAGTGGAACGACCCGACCGGTGAGCGCCGTCACCGCCGCCTGCAGGCCTTCCGGGCTGACACCTGATCTGACCAGCACGGCGTCCACGGTGTCGAGCCGGACCGTCAGCGCCCTGCCGCCGCCGGGTGTCCGGCCCAGCAGCCTCTCCGCCGCTGCCCGCTCGGCCGGACTCGGTGCCGCCAGCGAGACCGCTCCGGTGAGGGGCTGCCCGCGCTCCAGCCGCCGGCGTACCCGCTCCACCAGCCAGGCCAGGTCGGCGCCGCCGAGGAGGCGGCGCAGGCGGGCTTCGTCCACCGGCGTCCCGCTCACGCCCACAGGGGCTCCGGGTCCGCCGGACGCACCGGATCCTCGCGGCGCGTCCGGGCCGTGCCGTCCCACTCCCAGCGGGTGACGAGTACGGCGGCCACCTCGTCGACACGGGAAAGCTGGGCGATGGCGATGCCCGGAACCTGCGGGTAGCAGGCCCACTCCCGCTCGCTGGTCATGACCACGTCCAGGTCGAAGGCGTGGAGGAGCCCCAGGCACTTGGCGCGGGAGTCGTCGTCGACTCCCGCGAACGCCTCGTCGAGGGTGACGAGCCTGGGTGCGTGGGGGCTTCCCGCGCTCGCGTAGTGCGAGGAGGCGGCGGCGAACAGCGGTACGGAGACAGCGAGTACGCGCTCGCCCCCCGAAGCCGGTCCGGTGGCGGGCACCCAGCGGCCGTGCTGCTGGCGTTCGACGGCGAACTCGTGCCACGAGCGGTAGTCCAAGGCAGCCGTGAGGTGGTCCAGCCAGCTGCCCGCCGCGTCCTCCGTCTGCTGGCGGGCGATCTGCGTCTGCAGGAACTCCCCGACCGCGGCCCGGTCCTCGGGAGTCCAGGCATCGGCCGTCTGGAGCAGCCGCCCCCGGGCCTGGGCAAGGCCCGCCGGAGCCTTGCGGGAGGCCCGCCACACCAGACGCAACGTCATGCCGGTGGAAGTGGGCCGTTCCTCCAGCTCTGCGTTCATGGCCAGCACCTTGCGCTCCGCGGCCCCGATGAGTTCCTGGAGCGTGCCCGCGACCTCGGTGATGAGGTGGGTTTCCAGGATCTCGCGTTCGTGCGCGGAAAGGATGCGGGTGAGTTCGCCGACCTCCACGGCAAGCGCCTCGGCAAGTTCGGGTACGGCACGCTCCCGGCCCTGGTACACGATGTCGACGACCATGCCGTCCTCGACCATCCGGGCGGAGGCGGTGTGGCCGTGGCGGGACAGCGCGTCCTGGAGGGTCTTGAGCTCCTCGCTCAGGCGCCGCTGCACCCGCTCCCAGGCCCCGTCCGAGTCGTCGGTGGCCGCGAGTTCCGACTCCAGGGCGCGGGACAGCGCGATGGCCGGGGTGGCCGCCCACGGTCCGTCTCCCGTCGCGGGTACGGCGAGCTCGGGGAGCGCGACCGTGATGAGGCCGGTGGTCGCGAACCGCTGGAGCGCGGCGATCGCTTCGGAACGCGCGGCGGCGGCACCGGTGACGTCCTTCTCCAGCTGCTCGATCCGTCCCTGAGCCCGGTTGGCCCGACCGTCCGCCTGCGTGCGGCGGTCCTGGGACAGACTCTGCTCGACCGCACAGGCGCGCAGGGCCCGGGCGGTCTCGGCGAGCCTGCGCTCCAGCTCGGCCACGGCGGTTCCGACGGTCGAGCGCAGGGTGGCAAGCCGCTCGTCGGCAGCTGCCGCCTCCCGTGCGGTCTCCTGAGTGCGAAGGCCGAGTGCGGCGGAGCGCGCCGCAGCCCGGGCGGCTTCCTCCCGTTCCCCCTCCACCTGCTCGGACGCCTCCGAGCGCTCGCGCAGCGCGGGCCAGAGGGCGGCCAGTACGGCGGCGAGTTCGCCGAGCGCCTGCCGTACGCCGGCCAGGGCGGACCGGTCCGCGGGCAGCCCCAGATCGGCCGCGGCCTCGTGGAGTCCGGCGGTCGCCAGCTCGGCCTGCTCGGCCGCGGCCAGCACATCCGCGGCCCGCTCCGCACGACGGAGCCCGGCCCGGCGGCCGGTCTCGGCGGCGGCCGCGGCACGGGCATGGGACCGGGTCAGCGCGGTCTCGTCCGGCAGGGAGGCGAGTTCGGCATCGAGCGTACGGCGGCGGTCCGCCAGCCCCTGTGCCTCGTCCGCGACGGACGCCGACTCCCTTCGCAGGAGTTCCAGTTCGGCGCGCAGCGCATCGGCGCGAACGCGGCGCGCGGCCTCCCGGGCGCCTTCGCCGATGTACTCGGCGGCCTGCTTGGCCCAGCGACCGGTGAGGGCGCCGACGCGGAAGGTTCCGTCCACCGCGGCCCAGGTGTCCACGGCGGCCCAGGGGTCCTCCGCCGGCCGCGTGCTCCCCCGCACGGCATCCGGCACTCCCGTCCCGGCGGCCGTGTCCGCGTCGGCCGCACCCAGACCGATCGCCGCGAGCAGGCGGGACACCGCCGCTTCGCCCACGGCGGCGGACCGGGCATCACCGCGGTCCACTGCCGGGCACAGGACATCGGCGAGCGACGGTCCGTCGACCGGCCCCCTCGCCGGGTCGAGGAGAACGTCGTGGCAGTCCGCGGCGAGGACCCCGCCGTCGGGACGCACCCACGCGTCCAGCAGTCCGGCCGCCTCCAGGGCCGCTTCCAGCCCGGCCCGGTCACGGTCGCCGACCTGCTCCCGGAAGTCGATCAGCCGCCACAGGGGGGCACCGGCGAACCGGTCGCGAAGGCCGGGCGTCCGGGTGGGCGGGGCTGCCGGTCCGCGTCCGCCGCCGGCCTCCAGGGCCCCGAGCTCTTCCTCGGCCTCGGAGGTGCGGGCCGTCAGGCCCGCCCGCTGCTGCGCCGCCTGCGCCATCCGCTCGGCGAGCACTCCTGCCGTGGCGCTGTGCGCCAGCGATGCATGCCGCCGGGCCGGGTTGGGGCCGTCCTGGTGCCGGGCCCATTCCTGGAGCTCGTCCAGCAGCCCCGTCGGATCGGGGTAGGCGAGTTCCGTGCAGCGGCCCGTGTGCTCACGCACGGCGTCGACCAGGGCGCGCCCCTCGGCCGTCACCGCCTCCTCGGCGGTGTCCCGGGCCTCGGCGGCCTGCGCCAGGTCGGCCTCCGCCTCGTCGAGCCGCCGTACCGCGCTCCGACGCTCGGCCTCGGCCTCGTCGGCCCGGTCCGCCAGGTCCTCCATGTGCGCGAGGCTTCGGCGGCGGCGGTCGGCGGCCTCCGTCACGGCGGCCTTCAGCTCGGCAGGCGCCAGTGACTCGTCCCCGGGCAGCTCCAGCCGGGCTGCAACGGCTGCTTCCCGTGCGCTGATCAGCGTCTGCCCGGCCCGCTCGTGTGCCGCCCGGAGCCGGTTCTCGGCGCTCCCGAGACGGGTGAGGGCCCGCGCGTGCAGGGCATCGGCCTCCTCCTGGTCCTCGCGTGCCCGGTCGTGTGCCTGCGCGGACCGCTCCGAAGTCTGGGCCGCCCGCTCCAGTTCACGGGCGCTGCGCATCTCCGGGCCCTCGCGCAGGGCGGCGTCCGTCGCCTCCAGCCTCGCCTGCGTGTCGGCCAGCTCGCCGATCCGGCCGGCGGCCGCCTCGCGCTCGCCTTCGGCCTCGCTCTTGTCCGCCTGTGCCACGGCGAGCTCGCGCAGGAGCTGCTCGTACCTGGAGTGCTCGGTCCTCGGCAGGCGTGCCCGGCGCCTTGAGGCGATGCGCGCGTAGCGCCGGTAGTGGTCGAGGAACGCGGAGGCCGCGCGCTCGGCCGCCCCGGCGGCCCGCAGTTCCTCCTTCTCCTCGTCCAGGGAGCGGAAGGCTTCCGCGACGTCCGCGATGACGGCCTGGTCCATGGGCGGCAGCGCCTCGGTGAGGGCGCGGGAGAGGGCGGCCTCGTTCGGACGTTTGGACAGCTGGGGCTGGCGCAGCTGGATGAGGAGGTCCACCAGGGCCGCGTAGCGCTGCTCGCCGAGCCCGAACAGCGCCTCGTCGACGGCGCGGCGGTACGCCTTGGCCTGGTCGTAGACCATCCCCGCTCCGGCTACCGCCTCGATGAGCCGGTCCCGGGAAAGGACCGTGCCGGTGGCGTCGAGGAGGCTCAGGGATCCCGGTGAGCGCAGCTCGGCCGGTGCGTGGTCGATCCGCTGCGCGGTCACCGCCCACCAGTGGCGGGCGATTCCGCGTCCGCTGACGGCTTTGAGTCCGCAGACGAGCGTACGGAAGTGCTCCTCCCCGCCGGCTTCGTCACGGCGCCCGAATTCCACCCAGGTGTAGCCGAGCCGTTCGGAGTGGGGGTGCTCGCCGCCGAGGAGGAGGTTCCACTCCATCCGCTTGCCCGCGTCGCCGTCCGGCTCGACACGGCGGGCGCTGAGATCCCCGTCGAGGAGGAAGGGCAGGGTCAGGGCGAGCACCTTGGACTTGCCGGTCCCGTTGTTCCCGCGGAGCAGGAGCCGGCCGTCGCGGAAGTAGAACTCCTCCACGTCGTAGTGGAAGAGGTCGACGAGCCCCATCCGCAGGGGCTGCCAGCGGGAGCGCGCGGGGGCCGGGAGCCCGGTGCGGGGGTTCATCGTCGGTTGGCCTTTCGCTGTGCGGGCACCGCGGCGGAACCCGCCGTGCCGGGTTCGATGACGACGGTCGGTCCGACGGCGTACCGGGCGAGTGCCGGGCGGGGCAGGACGCCGCCGGGGGTACGGGAGACCAGACCGAGGGCGCAGAGCCGGGCGAGTGCCTGTTCCACGAGCTCCCGTTCGGCGCCCGGCTCCCGCGCGGACTTGGACCAGAAGCCGCCGTGCTCCGAGGCCAGGTCGGCCACCCGGTGCTCCAGAGCGGCCGTGGTGACGAAGCCCCCGGCTGCCGCCAGGTGTTCGGCCAGCAGGAGGGTGACATGGCCGTGGGTCCCCGATTCCGGCATGCGGATGTCGGTCAGGTCGTCGTCGGGGTCGACCATGGCGATGCCCTCGGCCCGGACCTCGGGCACCAGACCCGTCAGCTCGGTGATCCGCGCGGTGAGGAAGCCCCGCTGGCGGGTGAGGTAGGCCAGTTCGGCGTCGGTGAGTTCGTCGTAGTAGAGCACGGGGTCGTCGAGCAGCCGGCGGGTCAGTGCCCGGCGCATCGCGCGGAAGCGCAGTTCGTCGCTGTCGAGGGCCGTCTCGGCGGTGAGTTCGGCCAGCCGGTCCTCCATCGACTCGGCCCGGACGGTCGAAGGGCCCCTGCGGGTGGCGAGCAGCCCGGCGAGCACGCGCCGTTCGACGTCGTACAGGACGTCGCCGGCTCCGCTGACGTACGCGTCCTCGTCGCCGGCGACCCGGCGCAGGACGCCGAGGCCGAGCAGGAGCCGTACGACGGCCGCCAGGTCGAGGCGCTCCTCCCGGCGGTCCAGGGTGAAGTGGATCCCGGCGGCGGCGAGCCGGGGATCGGCGGCGTCCAGGACCACCTGGTCGGCGAGCCGGCCCAGCGCGATCTGTGCCTCGCCGCGTTCGAGGGCGGCGAGGGCGAGGCACAGCAGGACGTAGCGGCGGCGCGTGAACGGAGCGGCGCTCCGGGTGGCGTCGCGGGCCGGGTGGGTGGCGTCGTCGAGGCGCGCCGGGGTCTTGCCGAGCCTGGCCGTGTCGGCGTCGGCCTGGAGGGACCAGCCGGTGTTGCGGTCGAACCATTCACGCAGCTCGGAGGCGTGCCGCCGGACGAGACGGAACTCGTCGGACTGGGGACCGTGCGCGAGCAGCAGGGGGTGCTTGAGGAGGGCTCGGGCGGCCTTGCGCAGTTCGGCGGCGTGCTGCCCGTCCAGCACTTCGGCGAGCGGAGTGCTCACGCTCCCTCACTCCCTTCGACGCGGCCCCCGGTGAGGTCGGTGAGGTCGGTGATCTCGATGGTGTGATCGGGGCCGCGGAACACCCCGTCCGGTGTGCGGACTTCGGCGGTGGTCCCGTCGGCCCCGGCGGTGAGCCGGATCTCCATGGATCCGTCGTTGCTGGTGGCCACGGTGTGCGTCATACCGGGCCGCCAGGTGGCCAGTGCGTCGCCGAGCAGCTGGAGGAACATCCGGAAGCTGACGGGGTCGAGCTCGCCGAGCCCGGACAGCCTGGTGGTGCCGTCGGTGGCGAGCCGGGCCCGGGCGGCGGCGATCTCGGCCGCCTGCTTGGCCGCCGTCTCGGCGAGCAGCCGGCGCGCCTCCTGCCGGTCCTCCACCTTGCGGGGCTTGCCGCGCCGCTCGTAGCTGCCGGTACGGCGCAGCTGGGGGCTGATGTGCAGCGGCGCGGCGTCGGCCCACGGGGTGGACGCGGGATCCGGGTGCGCGAGCCTGGCGGCCAGCGTCTCGGCGTCCAGCGAGAGGTGCCGTGCCGGATAGAGCCCGAAGGCGGTCCGCCACAGCCGGTGCCGGGCGTCGTCGTCGGGTGCCTCGGCGAACCACTGGGCGAGGGTGCGGAAGTCGGCGGACCGGTCGGAGCGCCCGGCCCGTCGCTCGTTCAGCGACCGCACGACGGCGAGCAGCTGCGGAATCGCGCCCAGCGCTCTCCCTCTCAGCAGCCGGGCCTGCGACTCCCGGCCGTCCCGGCTGAGGAACCAGGCACCGAGCCCGGCCCACCGGCCGGCCCACCGCTCGTACGCGGCCAGCTCGGCGTGCGCGGCCTCCTGCGGGGTGGCGTCGGCGGCCTCGCGGGCGGCGGCGGCCCGCAGCAGGGGCTGGATCCGGCCGTCGCCCTCCAGCTCCAGGATCAGCCGGGCGATGCGCCCGCCGAGGGTGATCAGGTCCTGGATGAAGCGCTCCAGGTACTGGATCAGCTGGTCCTTGTAGGCGAGGAAGACCTCCTCCCCCACGTCGTGGAGGTCGATGGTCCGTTGCAAGGACCCCATGAAGGCCCGCGCGTTGTCGGCGAGCGCGGCGAAGCGGCTGGCGAGGGCGTCGAGCGCGAGATGGGCCTTGGCAGGATCCGGCGCCTCCTCGGCCGCCAGCACCAGGAGGGCGCGCAGCTGCGTGACGATGTCGTGCAGCGCGACGGCCTGCAGCGCACCCCGCCGCCCCAGCGCCTCGTCGTACGCGGACAGGGCCTGCTCGGCGGCCTCCCCCTCCCGCGTGAGCTGGTAGATGAAGCGCTTGCGGTAGAAGTCCTCGACGGCGGTGACCCGCCCGGTGTCCGGATCGGCCCGCAGGTTCCCCCACGCCACGAGCTTGTCCAGGGCGCCGACGACCCCCTCCAGCTCGGCCGGCCGTACACCGCCCACGAGCCCGGCGTGCACCTCCTCGGGCCGCAGGTGCACGGCGAACCGCTCCTTGGCGACGAGGAACGTCCGCATCACCGCGCGGTAGAGCAGCACGTTCGGGGCGGTGAGGTGCGCGAAGGGCCCGTATGCGTCGGGCGGGCCCTCGGCCTGCGGAGAAAACATGTTCATTGCCCGCCATCCTCCCCGAACATCGCCCTTGATCGACACAGGCTTGGGTACTTGACCGATTCGTATCGATCCTGACCGTGCCCGGCCTGCAGCGAAGTCACCGGAAGCGCCGGAGGATGCCCGTGCGCTCGAGTTCCGACACGTGTTCCGCGACCCGCGCCGGGGCGGAGCCCGCAGGTGCCTCGGCCAGACCGCCTCGGCCACCACATACGGGTGACGCGCGTCGGATATCGGAGGTCCTCCACGCCCGAAGGTCCACCTCACCGGTGGCTCGATGACCTGCACCAGTGGCCCGATGACCTGCGCTGCCCGCTTGGTCGTACCTGCCCCGGATGTCGCATCCCGCGGATAGGATCTCCCTTCGAGCTGCGTACCGCCGGATGGCCGAACCGGGCAGCTCTCCAGCACCAGGCGACGAAGCGGGGGCGGCACATGCGGGAAGGCCGGTGGACCACGGTCACCGAGTCCGAGTACGAGCACGAGCACCGCGGCCTGGAGGCGATCCGCGAGAAGCTCCCGGACTCCGACCCGTGGCGAGCCTGGTCGAACTTCACCTTCACCGCGAACACCGGACACGTCCGCGAGATCGACCTGCTCGTCATCGCCCCCGGCGGCGTCTGCATGATCGAGCTCAAGAACTGGCACGGCTCCGTGACCAGCGAAAACGGCACCTGGGTACAGACCGCGCCCAACGGCCGACGCGTCCTGCACGGCAACCCCCTGCACCTCGTCAACAAGAAGGCCAAGGAGCTCGCCGGGCTCCTCGGCCAGAACGGCAAGCGCGTCTGGGTCGCGGAAGCCGTCTGCTTCACGGACGACGGCCTGCGCATCCGCCTTCCCGCCCACGACGAGAACGGCGTCTACACCGTCGCCGAGCTGGTCGCGATGCTGCAGCAGCCGCCGCGCGACGAGCGCCGGCGGATCACCGCCGTCGACTCCCGCGAGATCAAGGCCGCCCTGGAGCGCGTCGGGGTCCGCCCCAGCGACGCCAAGTACAAGGTCGGCCCGTACGAACTGAAGCGGAAGTCCTTCGACTCCGGCGAGACCTGGGCGGACTACCTCGCCGAGCACACCGAGCTGCCCGAGGTCGCCCGCGTCCGTATCTACCTGCGCGAACGCGGCTCCGACACCACGATCCGGCAATCGGTCGAGAACGCGGCCCGGCGCGAAGCGGCGGTCCTGCGCCGCTTCCGCCACCCCGGCGTCGTCCAGCTCAAGCAGTACGACCCGTCCGGGCACGTCTCGGGCCCCGCCCTGATCTTCGACTACCACCCGCAGACCCTGCGCCTGGACGAGTACCTCCTCCAGTACGGCGAGAAGCTCGACATCCTCGGGCGCATGGCCCTGGTCCGCCAGCTCGCCGAGACCATGCGCTCCGCGCACTCCAGCCGTATCCACCACCGGGCGCTGGCCGCCCGCTCCGTCCACGTCCTGCCGCGCAACCGGGGCCGCGAAGGGCAGGCACTCGGCGAGGACGCGGCCTGGCTCTCCCCGCACCTGCAGATCTCCGACTGGCAGATCGCCACCCAGCGCAGCGGAACGGGCGGCTCCGGGGAAGGGGCGACCCGGTTCGCTCCGACCGCCCTGTCCGCGATGCACCTGGCGGAGGGCTCCGACCCGTACCTGGCGCCCGAACTGACCGCGCTCAACGCCGACCCGGTCTACCTGGACGTGTACGGCCTCGGCGTCCTCACCTACCTCCTCGTCACGGGCAGGGCGCCGGCTGCGAGCCAGGCGGAACTGCTGACCCGCCTCGAAGCGGGCGAGGGGCTGCGTCCCAGCTCGCTGGTGGACGGCCTCTCCGAGGACATCGACGACCTCGTCCAGGCGGCCACCGCCTACCGGCCCAGCCAGCGCCTCTCCAGCATCGACGAATTCCTGGAGATGCTGGAGCTCGTCGAGGACTCCCTCACGACCCCCGCCGGGCCCCCGGTCCCGGAGGCCCCCGAGAAGGACCCCCTCGAAGCCGTCGCCGGCGACGTACTGGGCGGCCGCTGGCAGGTCCGGCGCCGCCTGGGCACCGGCTCGACCAGCCGGGCCTTCCTCGTCCACGACCAGGACCACGTCGGACGCAAGACGCGTCCCCTCGCGGTCCTCAAGGTGGCGCTCTCCGACAACCGCGGCGAGATCCTCGCCCACGAGGCCGAGATCATGGGGCGGCTGCGCGCCGACTCCCGCATCATCCGGCTCGTGGAGCCGGAGCCGCTGAAGATCGCCGACCGTACCGTCCTCGTGCTGGAGTACGTGGGCGACGAGCGGGAGGAGAGCGGCGAGGGCGAGGAGTCCGCCGCCCCCCGTGCCCGTCGCCGCGAGGAGACCGTCGCCCGCCAGCTCCGTGAGAGCGGCCGGCTCCAGATCGACCAGCTGGAGGCGTACGGCGACTACCTCTTCGGCGCCGTCGACTTCCTGGAGGGCGAGAGTGTCTGGCACCGCGACATCAAGCCGGACAACATCGCCATCCGCATCCGCCCGAACCGCACCCGCGAGCTCGTCCTCATCGACTTCTCCCTGGCCGGATACCCGGCGAAGGACTACGAGGCCGGTACCGAGGGCTACCTCGACCCCTTCATCGGGACGCTGACCCGCACCGCCTACGACTCCCACGCCGAGCGGTACGCCGTCGCGGTCACCCTGCACCAGATGGCCTCGGGCGAGCTCCCCAAGTGGGGCGACGGCTCGGTTCTGCCCCGGATGACCGACCCGAAGAAGCACCCGTACCCGACCATCGCGAAGGACGCCTTCGAGCCCGGTGTGCGCGACGGCCTGGTCGCCTTCTTCGAGAAGGCCCTGCACCGGGACGCCGCCCGGCGCTTCCCCGAGCTGAAGCCGATGCGCGACGCCTGGAAGAAGATCTTCCTGGACGCCACGCAGACCGTCCCGTCCAGCCACCGCTCCCGCCACCCGGAGCCTTCCGAGACCCCGGCCGTCGATGCCGGTCAGGCCGCCATCGCGGACGCCGAGCCGCTCACCGCGGAGCAGCAGCGCGAGCAGCTGGCGGCGGAGGTCACCCGCGACACCCACCTGTCGGCCGCCGGCCTCACCCCGGCCGCCGAGGCGTTCCTGTACGGGTTGCACGTCACCACGGTCGGCGAGCTCCTCGACTACAGCCGCCGCAAGCTCCTCAACGCCCCCGGCCTGGGTGCGAAGACCCGGAGCGAGGTGCAGCGCCGCCAGCGCGAGTGGGGCGACCGGCTGCGCGAGACACCGGTCTCGCCGCTCACCCCGCGGGGCCGGGCGGAGGCCAAGGAGGAACTGGCCCAGCTGTCCGCCACCGAGTCGGCGCTGCTCGGCACGCTGGCCACCGGGGACGAGGCCGGCGGACTCAGCGGCTCCGCGCTGCGGGCCGTCAGCCTGGACACCCTGGCCACGATCTTCGTACCTGAGCTCAACAACAACCGCTCGAACCACAGCAAGGTCGAGACCGTCCGCCTGCTCCTGCGCCTGCCCAACGCGCAGGGCGAGCTCCCCGACATCGGGGTCTGGCCGAAGCAGAAGGACATCGCGGACGCGCTCGGCCTGTCGGCCGGCCGCATCCCGCAGCTCCTGAAGGAAGAGCGCAAGCGCTGGAAGAAGCACCCGGCGATCCAGGCCCTCCGCGCCGAGATCCTGGACCTCCTGTCTGATCTGGGCCGGGTCGCTTCGGCCGCCGAGATCGCCGACGCCCTCGCCGTGCGCCGGGGTACGCAGCTCTCGGAGCGCGAGCAGCGCCGCGCGCTGGCGCTGGCCGCCGTACGGGCCGTGGTGGAGGTGGAGCAACTGGAGCCGGAGGAAGCCGAGTTCCAGCACCAGCCCAACCGCAAGGCCACCGAGGAGGCCCTGGGCGCGGGCCTCCTCGCCCTGGACGTCCGCGAGGACGACGCCCCGGACACCCCGACGGCGCCGGGCCTGCTCGACTACGCCACCCGCCTCGGGAAGACGGCTGATCGCCTGGCCAAACTCGAAACCCTGCCGACGGCGACGACGGTCCTGGGCGAGCTCGGCTCCCTCACTCCGCCGCCGGGCTCGGTGGAGTGGGACGAGCGCCGCCTGGTGGAGCTGGCTGCCGCCGCCTCCCTCAACGCAGCGGCGACCCCCCGCCTGGAGATCTACCCGCGCGACCTGTCCCTGGTACGCGCCCTCCGCCTGACCCAGGCCGGCCTGGTCCGCCTCATCCCCGGCGTCCCGGACGCCCGCCAGCCGGGCGTGACGGGCGAGGACGTCCACGAGCGCGTCCGGGCCCGCTTCCCGGAGCTGGTCCTGCCGGACTCCCGCGGCGGCTTCTCCCACGACCTCCCGACGGCAGGCCCCCTCACCAAAGCCCTCCGGGATGCGGGCTTCGACCTCACCCTGTCCACGCGCGAGGACACCAAGACCCTGCGCTACCTCCCGACGCGGATGGACAGCGCGTCCAGCTATCTCACGACGGGCGCGTGGCGCCAGGCCACCGATGTCGGGGCCGTCACCCGCTACGCGGACGATCCGGCGCTGGCGGCCGCGGTCCGCGCGAAGGAACGTCTGACCGCCTCGGCCCGCCGCGACGGCTACCGCGTCCTGACCGTGCACCACCACCGCCCGGAGGAAGCAGTACGGGCGCTGGGCGCGGCCCCCATCGGAGCCCAGGCCGTCTCGGTGACGGCCCTGTTCCTGGAAGCCATGCACGCACTGGCCCCGGAAGGCTCGAAGCCGACGTGGGAAACCCTCCTCAAGGCAGACGTGGCGGAGGCCGGCTCGCGAGGCGCGATGAAGTTCGCGGAGTACGCTCGGACGGCCTGGGGCTCGGTGGAACCCCAGATCCGCACCCTGCTGGACCCGTCCGCCGGCTCCGGCCCCGTCCTCCTCACGGAGGCCTCGGCCTTCGCCCGCTACGACGCGATGGGCGTCGTGGACCGGCTGGCGGACGCGGCCCGCCAGGGCGGCCGAGGGCTGTGGCTCCTCGTCCCGCAAGGCGACCCGGCCAGGGAGCCGAAGCTGGGCCAGGTCGCGGTGGCGTACCAAGCGGGCCTGGGCGAATGGATCGAACTTCCGGACTCGTGGGTCAAGGACGCGAGGACGAACACGACAGCAGTAACCGATCGACCCGAGGGAGACACCAAGTGATCGACCGCAAGGCCCTGTTGGAAGACCTCAAGAAGCAGGTCAAGGCGGTCGAGACGGACCTCGGCAAGCAAGTCAAAGCCGTCGCCGAGGTAGGTACTCGCCTCCGCGCCGAGTACGACCAGGCCCGCAAGCTGGGCCGCACTGCGGCGACGTGGAACTCCTGGCTGGACGAGCGGGTGACGCAGGTCGCGGTGGCCTGGGTCCTGGGCACGGTCTTCGTCCGCTTCTGCGAGGACAACGAACTCATCCCGGAGCCCTACCTGACGGCCCCGGATGCCGATCGTCGTGACCTGGCCCTGGCCCGGTACGAGGAGTACGTGACCAAGGACCCGGACCCGACCTTCCGCGGCTGGCTGGAGCGCGCCTTCGAGGACCTCGGCGCGGGCCAGGCAGGCCGGCTCCTCTTCGACCGCAAGCACAACCCCCTCTTTCAGATCCCCCTGTCCCACGACGGCGCCCGCGAACTGATCGCGTTCTGGCGCGAGCGTGACGAGGCGGGAATCCTGGTCCACGACTTCACGGACAAGCTGAACGAGGACGGTACCGAGGGCTGGGACACCCGCTTCCTCGGCGACCTGTACCAGGACCTGAGCGAAGCCGCACGGAAGACGTATGCGCTGCTCCAGACTCCGGAGTTCGTGGAGGAGTTCATCCTCGACCGCACGATGGACCCGGCGGTCCGCGAGTTCGGCTACGAGGACCTGAAGATGATCGACCCCACATGCGGGTCGGGCCACTTCGTCCTGGGCGCCTTCCGGCGACTGGTCCGCCTGTGGGGCGAGGGCCAACCGGGCAAGGATGTGCACGAGCGAGTCCGGACTGCCCTCAATTCGGTGCACGGAGTCGACCTGAACCCATTCGCGGTTGCCATTGCTCGGTTCCGGTTGCTCGTAGCCGCGATGGCATCGAGCGGCGTGCGGACGATGACGGAGGCCTCGAGGTACGAGTGGCCGATTCATCTGGCAGTCGGCGACTCACTAATCAAAGCGCGACAACTGGAGCTGAGGCTGGGCGGCGATGACGAGTACAACTCTCTGGCCTCATTCGCTTACGCCACTGAGGATGTGCACGAGCACCCTGGAATTTTGCAGCAGGGGCGGTACCAAGTAGTAGTCGGAAACCCGCCTTACATCACGGTGAAGGACAAGAAGCTTAACGCCTTGTACCGCGATTTGTATGACGCCTGTTCGGGGACTTACGCCCTGTCCGTTCCGTTCGCACAGAGGTTCTTCGAGCTGGCCCAGCGAGGCGGACCCGATGGAAACGGCTACGGGATGGTCGGCCAAATCACAGCAAGTTCATTCACCAAGAGGGAATTCGGAAAACGACTCATCGAGGATTTCTTCACCCACAAAACCGAGATCTCGGAGGTAATTGATACCTCCGGTGCCAACATTCCGGGCCACGGCACACCAACGATTATCATCATTGGCAGAAACAACTCGACGGCCAGCCGATCAGGGACCATTAGAACGGTACGTGGAATCCAGGGAGAACCTTCAACGCCCGAGAGCGGCAAGAGCGGGCTGGTCTGGCAAGCAATCACGAGTCAAATCGACTTTCCCGACTCAGTCAGCAGCTGGGTTTCCGTTGAAGACTTGGAACGCTCACGCTTTTTCGGGAGCCACCCATGGATCCTTGCCGCTGGGGGCCGCGAAACCGTCGATGAGATCGAAGCAAACGCGCACGGCACCCTCAAGGGTGGCTCAGTCCGCGTCGGTTTCGTTGGCATGACACACGCAGACGATGTGATGATTCGCCCCTCCCGCGCTTGGTCCGACCTCTTGAAAGAAGAAGTCACCCCTGCAGCTAGCGGCGACGAGCTCCGCGATTGGGGCGTGTCGACTGAAAACTCCGCCCTCTTCCCATACACCCCCGATCGGTCACCCAAGCCGCTTGCGACGGCGGTTCTGCAGTCGGCAGACATATGGCCATACCGGACGGAATTGGGAAATCGAGCCACTTTTTCCGGGCAAAATTATTTCCACGCAAATCGCCCTTGGTGGGAATGGCATCAGCTACCTAAAGATTCGGATACGCACCCCTGGTATCTCGCCTATTCGTTTGTCGCCACACACAATCACTTCACGCTAGACAGAAATGGCACGGCATTCAAGCAATCCGCACCAGTCGTTAAGCTTTCAAGCGATGCGGAGATCGATGATTTTCAGAATCTACTCGGAATTCTGAACAGCTCCACGGCGTGCTTCTGGCTTAAGATGCGCTGCCACAACATGGGGAGCACGGTGGATGCCCAGGGGTCACGTCAGACCACCGTGCCGTTCGAGGATTTTTATCAATTCAACGGATCCAATGTTCATCGTTTTCCCCTTCCCGCCGCCTACCCCACTCCCCTCGCCGCCGCTTTGGATGGCCTCGCTCAGGAGCTCGCGGCCACCAGCCCGTCCGTCGTGGTAGCCAACGGCACCCCCACCGCCACCGCCCTTCGCGAGGCCCGCACAGCTTGGCAATCCGTCCAAGCACGCATGATCTCCCTCCAGGAGGAGCTAGACTGGCAGGTCTACTCGCTGTACCACCTGGCCCGTGAGGACCTTCGCGCCTCCGAGGACCCCAACGCTCCAGACACCCCCACACTCGCCCTCGGCGAGCGGGCCTTCGAGATTGCGCTCGCCCGCCGGGCTGCCGCAGGCGAGGCCAGCGACGAATGGTTCAGGCGGCATGGATCTACTCCCGTAACCGAGATGCCTCACCATTGGCCCTTTGCCTACCGCGAGGTCGTCCAGAAGCGGATCGACGCCATTGATTCGAGCCGGGTCATCGGGATGGTCGAGCGGCCGGAGTACAAGCGGCGGTGGGCCACCGAGGGGTGGGACGCGCTTCAGGAGAAGGCGCTTCGGTCCTGGCTGCTTGACCGGATCGAGAACCGTGATCACTGGTTCGACGAGAACGACATGCCCGCCCTCGTCAGCCTCTCCCGGCTCACGGACGTGCTCTCCCGCGACGAGGACTTCGTCTCCGTTGCCAAGATCTACGCGCCCCGCAAGGAACTTCCCGCCGTCGTCGCCGAGCTGATGACCGACGAACATGTGCCGTTCCTCCCCGCCCTGCGCTACAAGCCCTCCGGACTGAAGAAGCGCGAGGACTGGGAGCACGTATGGGACCTCCAGCGGCAGGAAGACTCCGCCCCGGACGAGCCGGCCAAGCGGAAGATCCGGGACGCGATCCCCGTACCGCCGAAGTACACCTCGGCAGACTTCCTGCGGCCCTCCTACTGGAAGGCGCGCGGCAAGCTCGACGTGCCCAAGGAACGGTTCATCTCGTACGGGCAGACCAACACCCCCACCCCCGACCTCTACGGCTGGGCCGGCTGGGACCACCGGGAGCAGGCATACGCCCTCGACGCGTACATCGCCTCCCACGAGGCCCTGACCACCGAGGAACTGACCCCGTTCCTTGCCGGGCTGCTGGAACTCCAGCCCTGGCTTGAGCAGTGGCATGACGAGTTCGACGCGAACTTCGGTGCCTCGCCAGCCGCGTTCTTCCGTGGCGACCGGCAGATGGTGCAGGGCGAGCACGGCCTGACCGACGACGACCTGCGTGCTTGGCGCCCGGCCGCCGCCACACGCGGGCGGCGCGCCACCAAGAAGTAGCAGCCGGAACAGCGGATGGCTCTCGTGGACTCATCGAGTCCACGAGAGCCATCCGCTTGCTCCGCCGGTTCAAGCGGACATCTGGCCGCCGCTGACCGCGCGGACGAAGGACCGCCAGGCTCCTACCGGAAAGACGAGCACCGATCCGTTCGGGAGCTTGCTGTCCCTCACGGGAACGACCGTGATGAAGTCATGGGAGACCTCAAGACACGCGCCGCCGCCCGAGTTGCTACGGGAGCTCTTGCGCCACGTCGCGGCCCTCAGGTTGATGGGTTGCACGGTGTTGCCTCCAGCAGATCGAGGATGAACTTCCGCGACTCAGCCGGGGAAAGGGCCATGTCTCGAATCTCGTCGTAGGCGCGGTGAAGGCGTTCCACCGGTGCGTTCTCCTCAATCAGGTCACCCCGGTAGGCATTCTCCGTGTACGCCACCGTCCGCCCATCGGGTTGACGCAGGAACGACAGGTCTGTGCTGTCGAGCCCATGCAACCCGGCGCTGAACGGCAACACGTGGACGACCACGTTGGGCCAGGTCGCCAACTCGGCAACGTACTCCAACTGCTCCCGCCAGGCCTGCCCGTCCCGTAGGGCTGTCCGCAACGCAGTCTCCGAGAGGATCGTTCGGAAGCGCGGCGCCCCCGCCCCTTCCAGCAGGGCCTGCCGCCCCAATCGTGCCTCCACCTGCTGGGTCAAGTCATCCCCGGAGAAGCCACCTGCAGCCAGCAGCTCGGTCGCGTAGTCCTGCGTCTGAAACAGCCCCGGCAACACACTCACCCCGAAGTGCGACAGGCTGACCGCCTCCGCCTCCAGCCCCATGTACCGCCGGTACTGCTCTTTGAACTGTGTCTTGTCCCCCAGCGCCACTTCCCACAACGCCAGCAAAAGCCCCGGCGTCCCGTAGTGCTGGTCCAGCGCCTGGACGACCTCGGGGCCGCCCAGGGTCTCGCCCTTCTCCATCTTCCCGAAGAGCGACCAGTCCCACCCCAGCCGTTCCCCCAGCTGCCGCAGGCTCGCCCCGCTCCCCGTCCTGAGCCGCCGCAGCTCCTCCGCGAACCGCTGCCGCGGCTCCCTGCTCCGGCCCGTGACCGCTCGACGTGGCGGCATGACGACTACCTCCCTGATGACCATGGAAGTGGAAGGTGTGGAACTAACGACGCGGGCCGGGGAACCACACCCCCACCCACAGCAGCACCGGCCTCCTGCGGATCCATGCTCGTAGTGCCCGGACTACGCACCGTAATCCACGCCACACCTCCCGGTCCGGGAAACCAGCGCACCACCAGCCGAAGGAGACCGCCATGACCACCCCTCGCCCGTCCACCCCCACCCAGCGCAAGGTCAAGGAGGCCATGGACGCCCGCGATGCCCTCGCCACCGCGCTCACCAAGGCCGGCATCCAGATCCCCGCGATGGACATCCGTACCCCGTGGGCCGAGGGGTCCCGCTACGCCTTCGTCCACCTCGGGCAGTGCTCCGCTCCCGTCGCCCACGCCCTCGCGGAAGTGATCACGAGGGGCGCCTCCCGGTGACGGCGACCGGCCGAGGCCCCCAACCCGCCATCGGCGACACCGTCCGCGACACCCGCCGCGGCCGGCTCGGCGTCGTCACCGACCGCCTCGGCCCGTACCTCCAGCTCCGCCCCCTCGCCGGGGGCCGCGAGTGGGACGCCGACCCCGCCCACATCGAGCCGGTGACACCTCCCGAGGTGCTGCGCGCCCGCCTCGCGGAGGTCAACGCCCGCAGTCTCAAGCGCCCTCCGAGCGGCTGAGCCGGCCGCCCGCCACCCCGCACCGTCGTCGTCCGTGCCCGCTGCCATCCCGATCCTCGGGAGATTTCCGCCCATCAGGCCCGTAACCAGCGCCGATGCCGGACAATGTCCCGAGGAACTTGTCCCGGTACCGCTACCGGCACGGACAGCGACGGCGACGGCCGTCAGAAGGTGAGCGAGACGCGCAATGGCCCAGCAGCCGCCCCTGCTCCGCGATGTCATCAACATCAAGGAGTCGATCTCCACGTCCGACTTCGTCCTTCAGCTGTCCGAGGCCACCACCCCCGAGGGTGCCGAGCTCGCGCTCAGGGACTACGTCGTCACGGAACGGCTGCTGGAGAACTTCGACGAGGCCCTCGGCCTGATCAAGGCGTCCCTCGACGGGCACACCTCCAAGGCCGCGTACCTCCACGGCTCCTTCGGTTCCGGTAAGTCGCACTTCATGGCCGTGCTGCACGCCCTGCTCAGCGGCAGCCCGGCCGCCCACCGCCGCTCCGACTTCGACTCCGTCCTCACCAAGCACGAGTGGCTGAGCACGGACGGCAAGAAGTTCCTGCTCGTCCCGTACCACATGCTCGGCGCGAAGGCCCTGGAGCAGCGCGTCCTCGGCACGTACGTGAGCCACGTCAAGAAGCTCCACCCCGAGGCACCGACCCCCCGCGTGTACCGCACCGACTCCCTCTTCGCGGACATCCACGCCATGCGGGACCGGATGGGCGACGAGGCCGTCATCAAGGGGCTCGGATCGGTCGGCGGGGAGGCGGACGAGGACGACGAGTGGGGCGAGTCCTTCGCCTGGACCCCCGCCCTCCTCGACACCGCGCTCGCCGCCGAGGAGATCCACGAGGCCGGGTACGCCCTCAACCCCGTCACCCCCTCCACCCCTGTGGAGCTGCGCGCCCGCCTGGTCCAGGACGCCAGCACGAACCTCCTCCCCGGCTTCACGCAGAACGCGCACGAGAACGAGCACGGCTTCATCTCGCTCGACGCCGGTCTGTCCGTGATCGCCGAGCACGCCAAGTCCCTCGGGTACGACGGCCTGATCCTCTTCCTCGACGAGCTGATCCTCTGGCTGGCCACGCTCATCCACGACCAGAAGTTCGTGGGCCGCGAGGCCGGCAAGATCACCAACTTCGTCGAGGGCGCCGACGCCCGCCGGGCCATCCCGATCGTGTCCTTCATCGCCCGCCAGCGCGACCTGCGCGAGCTGGTCGGAGAGGAGCTGTCCGGAGCCGCCGAGTCCTCGATCCAGGACACCCTCAACCAGGCCTCCGGCCGGTTCGACAAGATCACCCTGGAGGACCGCAACCTCCCCCAGGTCGCGCACGCCCGCCTTCTCCAGCCCAAGGACTCCGCGTCGGCCACCCTCATCACCGCCGAGTTCGAGAAGACCCGCAAGGTCCGCCAGGAGGTGTGGGACACCCTCCTCGGCTCCGACCGCGGAGCCGACGGCGTCGGCGCCGACGAGGAGAGCTTCCGGCTCACCTACCCCTTCTCCCCCGCCTTCATGGACACCCTCGTCCACGTCTCCTCCGCGCTCCAGCGCAACCGCACCGGCATGAAGCTCATGGGCCAGCTCCTCGCGGACCACCGCCACGAGCTGCGCCTGGGCGACCTGATCCCGGTCGGTGATCTGTACCCGCTGATCACCGCGGGCGGCGACAAGCCGTTCACCGACAGCCTCAAGGTCGTCTTCGAGGCCGCGGACAAGCTGTACCGGACGAAGCTGCGCCCGTTCCTCCTCGCCACGTACAACGTGTCGGAGGAGGACATCGAGCAGTACACGCACCGCCCCGAGAGCATCACCGACGCCGCCCTGCGCGGCCGGGTGAAGACCTTCGTCGGCGACAACCGGATCATCGGCACCCTCCTGCTCTCCGCCCTCGCGCCGAGCGTGCCGGCCCTCGCCGATCTGACGATCCGCAGGCTGTCCGCGCTCAACTACGGCTCGGTCGTCGCCCCGATCCCCGGCCGCGAGTACGGCATCCTCAAGAACAAGGTCGCCGACTGGGCGGGCCGCTTCCCGGAGATCAAGGAGACCGGCACCGACACCAACCCGGGGGTCCGCCTGGAGCTCTCCGGTGTCGACGTCGACTCGGTCATCGCCAACGCCAACGTCAACAACAACCCGGGCAACCGCCTCGCCCTCGCCAAGCGACTGCTCGCCGAGGAACTCGACGTCAGCCACGGCCAGCTGGTCGAGGAGCTGCAGTTCGTCTGGCGCGGTACGAACCGCTCCGTCGAAGTCATCTTCGGGAACATGGCGGACGAGGACGAGCTGCCCGACCACGACCTGATGCCCCGCGAGGAAGGCCGCTGGCGCATCGCCGTCGACCTGCCCTTCGACGACGGCGAGTACGGCCCCGTCGAGGACGCCAACCGCATCCGGCGCCTGCGCGAGAAGCAGCAGGGCGAGCGGTCGCGGACCGTCGCCTGGCTGCCCACCCACCTCTCCAGCCAGCGGTACGGGGACTTCTGCCGACTCGTCGTCATCGACAAGGCGCTCGCCGACGACCAGCGCTTCGACAGCCAGTACGCCGGGCACCTGAACGCCGACAACCGCGCGCGTGCCAAGGGCCTCCTGGAGACCCAGCGCGAATCGCTGCTCAAGACCGTCAAGGCCGCCTTCAAGCAGGCGTACGGGCTCGCCGAGAAGAAGCCCACGGACGTGGAGCTGGGCTTCGGCGACCACCTGGAATCACTGCGCGAGGTCGACGGGCTCACCCTCTCCTTCGGCCAGTCCCTGCGCGACGGCATCCGGCACATCGCCGGCAAGCTGCTGGCGACGCAGTTCCCGGACCACCCGGACTTCGATGCCGACCACACCGGCACGGTCGTCAAGGCCGGCGACGCCAAGAAGGTCTTCACGCACGTCCGTGCCGCCGCCGAGGCTCGCGACGGCCGCACCGAGGTTCCGGCCGGCGACCGTGCACTGATGAAGCGGATCGCCGGGCCGCTGCGCCTCGGGCAGCAGAAGGAGGCGTACTTCGAGCTGTCCCCGTACTGGGCCGACCACTTCCGCCAGCTCGCCCGCGAGAACGGCGTCACCGGCGACCTCACGCTGATCACGCTCACCGACTGGACCGACAAGCCCGCCCCGCGCGGTCTGCCGGACTTCCTCGGACGGCTCGTCGTGGCAGCCTTCGCCGAGATGGACGACCGGGTCTGGGTACGCGAGGGCATGCCCCTCGACCCCGCTCCGGAACTGGCACAGATCAAGGACCGCGACGCCCTGCGCAGCCAGCCGCTGCCTTCCCCGGAGGACTGGGAGTCCGCCAGGCAGCGCTTCGCGGCCGTCTTCGGACAGTCGGCGCCCACCCTGCTGCGTGGACGCATCGTCAACCAGTTCGCCCGCCAGATCACCGAGCAGGCCCGTGCCTTCCAGGAGGCCACCGCCGAGCTGGCCGAGCGGCTGACCGAGCACGCCGGCTTCCTCCACCTCGACCAGACCGCAGAGACCGGCCGCCTCGCCCTCGCCCGACGGGCCGTGGAGCTGCTCAAGGCCCTGACCGCGACGGCCGGCCAGGGTGCGGCCGGCGCCAAGAAGACCGTGGAGGCGCTCGCCCGGTTCGACCTCGGCGAGATGACGCCCGAGCAGTACGGGACCTCCGTCAAGCAGGCCCGAAAGGTGGCCGAAGCACTCGCCGCGACTTCCTGGAGCACCCTGGAGCTCGCGTCGGCCGAAGGCCCGGAGGGCGACGCGCTCCTCGACTCCCTGCGCAATGTCGCCCGCAGCGACCAGCAGCGGACGGACAAGCTGGAGGAGGCCCTCGTCCGCACCCAACGCGAGGTGCTGGCGCTGGTCAAGCGGAACCGAGCGGTCTCCCCGCCGCCTCCGGTGGCCCCGGCCCCCGGCCCCCAGGGTCCCGCCGACGTTCCTCTGGACACGAAGACCAGCGATCCGAGGATTCCCTACGAGGAGTCCCAGACCTCGCCGTCCGACCCTGCCGGGAAGCGCCGCACCAGCGGGGCACGGACGACGACGGCTTCGCGCGCGGTGGCCGAGCTCCAGGCGGAGCTGGCGGAGCTGGCCTCCGCCGAGCCCGGCGTCACCGTAGAGATCACGTGGCGGGTCGTCGGCCGATGAGCGTCACCACCGGCGCCGTCGCCGTACGCCTGAACCTCGCGACCGTCACCCAGTACCTGTCGTCCCAGAGCTCCCTCACCGCCTCCCTGAGCGGAAACGACCGTCGCCGCGCGGTGCTGTTGCGCTCGACGCCCCAGTGGGAGGGCCCGACCGAGCCCGCCTGGGGCGACGGGCTGACGGCCCGCATCGCGGCCGCACCGTCCCCCCTCGCCGTGCATGAACTGCTGCTGGGCCATCTCGACGGCACGGCGCCCGGACCGGCCGTGCTCGTCGTCCTGACCGACCGCGAGCAGAACGAGCTGGATCCCGCCATCCTGGCGCGGGCGCACAAGAAGCGCGTCGACACGGTCGACAGCTGGGACGTGGTCCGTGACGCGTTCCGCGCCCAGCAGGTCGATCCCCGGCTCAAGGACTCCAACTGGGCCGCGGAGGCCCTGCTGGACGCCACCCCGCCGAAGGGCGGCTGGCCGCCCGTCGCCGGCGGCATGCTCTCCCGGCGCACGGCCCTCACCTCCCTGGCCCTGCGCCGGCTGCGGCTGGGCCGGTACGACAGCGAGGCGGAGTCCTCGGGACGAGCCCCGGCCGGTGACACGCTGGACCCGCAGACCCTGTTCGGGTGGTCCCTGTCCGCAGGCGGGCCCGAACTCCTCCTGAAGCTCCGCCGCCCGGAACGGGAGGGCCTGTCCTCGTTCCTCGGCGAGGAGGACCAGGCCGGTCACGCCGGTCGGGCTCTCCTGGCGCTGGTCGAGGCCGACCACGGCCCCGACGCCGTTGCCTTCGGTCTGGTCTGCGCCGCCCTGTGGGTGCACAGCGAGCCGGACGCCGCCGTGTACCGGGCTCGTGGGCGGGCCGAGCGGTGGCTGGGCGAGCAGCCCGTCGCGAAGGGCGAGGAGCTCGACCTCCTCGTGTCCCGGTTCGCGCTGGCCGCCGAGAAGTACGTCGCCGGGCTGTTGACCTCCGCGGCTCGCGGCACCAGCGGTGACGCGGAGGCACTGCGTGAGGCCCGGCGGCTCAGCGACACCGTCCTGGACCGGGCCTCCACGCTGGTCCGCCAGTTCGGCGCGGAGGAGGCCGCCACATCCAGCGCGATGCTGGCCGCGGGTCTCGAAGCACGTTTCGCCGCGGTGGGCCGGGCTCTGACAACCGGCGACCCGGGTTCCGTCGCGGATGCGGTACGCGCCCTGGGCGAGCACAGCCAGGCCGACGGCCCGGAGGCACGGGCCCGGGTGGAGCGTGCCCGGATGGGCCGGCGACTCGCGCAGTGGCTCGCCGGCGACCCCGCCGTCGCCTCGGACACCGTGGCCGATGCCCTACAGCGCCACGTCGACGAAACCGGTTGGGTGGACCGGGCCCTCGAGCACATCGAGGCGGGCGGGGACCCGGATCTCGTCCTGAAGGCGGCGTACGACGCCCTCGGCCGTCAGGTCCGCGGCAAGCGCCACGAGATCGACGCCGACTTCGCCCGCGCACTGGCCGGCTGGACGGCGGCCGGCACCCAGCCCGGCTCCATGCTGACCGTGGAGACCTTCCTCGACCGGGTGGTGAAGCCCGTCGTGCGCGGCGGGACAGACCGACGCGTACTTCTGCTCGTCCTGGACGGGATGAGCGCCGCGATCGCCGCCGAACTCGGCGAGGAACTGCGTGCGTCGTGGGCCGAGTTCGACCCGCTCGACGAGGGAGGAGCACCTAGCCGCCGCGCGATGGCCGCTGCTCTGCCCACCGTGACGGGGGTCTGCCGTACGTCCCTCTTCGCAGGCCGACTACTGAAGGGCACGCAGGCGGAGGAGAAGCGGCTGTTCCCCGTCCACGCCTTCTGGGGCGGAGCGCCGGCCGCGGTCTTCCACAAGGACGACCTGCGCGCCGAGGGCTCCGGGGACACGTTCGGCCCGGCACTCACAGAAGCCCTCGGTGACGGGCGCACGCACGTCGCGGTCGTGCTGAACACCATCGACGACCGGCTCGCGAAGGAGCAGAAGCTCGGTGACGGGGCCTGGCACCTCAACGAGATAGGGCGGCTGCGCGATCTGCTGCGGGTCGCCGCGACGCAGGGCATGGCGGTGGTCCTCACCAGCGACCACGGCCACGTCGTGGACCGTCAAGGGGTCAAGGTGGATGCCGGTGCACCGGATTCCGCCCGCCACCGCTCCCCGGGCGGCCCCCTGGGAGACAATGAGGTCGCCCTGTCGGGTCCCCGCGTGGTCTGGCCCGACGCAGGCGGCTCGATCGTCGCCCTCTGGGACGCCGACTCCCGCTACACCGCGCTCAAGGCGGGCTACCACGGTGGCGCTTCCCTGCGTGAGGTCACCATCCCCGTACTCGCTTTCCTCCCGTTCGGTGCGGTGCCGCCCAGCGGCTGGCGCGAACTGGGTGACCAGCGTCCGGCATGGTGGCTGCTCGACGGGCACGCGCCCGTCCAGAACGCCGTTCTGGGCTCAGCGTCGACCGTGCCCCGTCCGGAAAAGCAGAACCGGCACAAGCCGACGAAGGCGCAGGCCGAACTGGCCCAGACGCACGACTCCCTCTTCGACGTCGCTCTGGTTCCGGCAGCCGAACACGAAGATGCCTTGGTCACACCCGTGCTGGTCGCGCCGGACGATGCACTGATCTCCGCGTTGCTCACGTCGGAAGCGTTCCAGGACCAGGTGGGGCTGCTGGCCCGCAAGCCCCCCATGGACAAGCTGGAGAAGGCGATCCGGGCCCTCCTGGAGGCCGGCACCCTGCCCGTGACCGCTGTGGCGCAGCGCGTCGACTACCCGGCCACCCGAGCGGACGGCTTTGCCGCGGTGCTGCGCCAACTCCTCAACTACGACGGAGTGCAGGTGCTGCAGACCCTGCCGGACGGACGGACGCTCCGTCTCGACAGGAGTCTGCTGCAGCTGCAGTTCGGAGTGTGACGGGGTGGCTCAGCCCGCGTAGTCCCGCAGCAGGGTGGTGAAGGCCGTCAACTCCCGCATCGACTCGAGGGGCAAAGGCTCCGCATCGAAGTGAGCGATGCGGTTGCGGATGCCCTTCACCCGCTGCAGATGACGCACGAACTGGCCGCGGTCCAGAGATTCGCACTGGAGCGCGGCCCAGTTGAGGTCCGCCTGCTGGGCCATGGCCGGCTTCTTCTGCTCTCCGTTGAGGAGGTAGACGTAGTCGCCGAAGGTCAGGTCCTCGACCTTGCCGGAGCGGTGCTCGGCCTTCTTGTTCGTCTGCACCGCCTTGATCGCCTCCTCCGTGAGGGCAGCTCCCAGCCATCGGCGCAGGAGGGATTCGATCTCGCCGAGGAGGAAGAAGGGCCGGGCAGCGCTTTCGAAGCGGTGGATCACATGGGCCTGGGTCACGATGCCCGAGAGACTCCCGTCCTCGCCTCGGACCAGAAGGTAGCCGTGCTCCAAGAGCATGGGCAGACACGAGAAGAACTCCTGTCGCGCGTCGGCCAACGGCAGCGAGTCCTGCTGCATGGCGTTCTCCAGGCCGACCTCCTTCCCCCGCTCGTACATGAGGGCCAGGGAACGCCAGGTGACGACGCCGTGGACCGTGGTCATGCCCGTTGTCACAGGGATCTGGGCATAGCCCCGCTGGCGCATCAGGTACGTCGCCTGAGACAGCTCCGCGGTGAGGGACACGCATCGGACCCCGCCGCGGGCGGACGGCAGGTCACCGATCAGGAGCCGCTGCGGCAGTGCGGCCGAAGGAAGCGGATCCCTCTCGGCCGCTTCGACTTCGTCAGTCTCCGGTGTTGCCTGCACTGCCGTGACGAAGGCTACGACCTGGACGCACTCACCCGGCGCACAGTTGGCGAAGTCCGGCAGCGTAGCCAGTCCCGCGTCGGTGAGAGCCTGTCCGATCTCGTGCACGTTCCACGGCCTGCGCACCCGCACGCCGAACAGGTCCAGCAGTTCCCCGAGAGGAAGCTCCGTGCCCTTGAGCGCGAGGAGCTCCTCGGTGGTCGGCTTCCGGTTCACTTGACCGCCTTGGCGTCGGTCATGTCGCGCAGAATGGTCCGCTTGCCCATGGCTGCGTACACCATGTCCTCGAGCTGCTTGGCCCGTGCCGCGTAGAAGGCCTCGTAGTCGTTCTGCCGCAGGAGGTACGGATCGATCAGGTGCGTAGCGATGACGTCGTCGAACCACTCCCGGCGCATGTCCGAGGCAGCGGCGAGCGAGTCGAGATACGTACCGGGGGCGCCGGTGAGGGCCTGAGCCGCGCGCAGGGACAGCGGCGTCTTGTTGACGATGGAGTTGGCGGGGGGCGTCTTGGCCCCGTCGTACAGCCGCCGCACCCACGCCCTCGGGAAGATGTGACGGACGTCCACGCCGTACTCGTCCATCAGGCCGGGCTTCAGCGGCGTCTCCGTGTGGTGCCAGTCCACAGCGCCCTGCTTGATGAGCAGCGCGTAGATTCCCTTGTAGGCAGCGCTGTTCCGCGTCGTGAGCGTGTCCAGCCGCTCGGGGAAGAAGTAGGCGTCGCTGACGGTCTCCGGCGCGGGGCCCTCACGTCGGACCCATGCCACCAGCTGCTCGACGTCCCGCGTGAAACGGGTTTCGGTGGAGCCGCCGTACATTTCGCCGAGCACGCCGCACCAGTACCACTGCGTGATCATGTCTTCCGCACCCAGGCTGTCGGTCGCCTCCCCGAGGATGGCCCGGATGGCGGCGAGCGGTACCAGCTGGGTGCGATAGGGCAGCTCGGCAGCCCGAACGATGCACTGCCTCTCGAGGAATGCTCCCGCCCATGCGAACGCCTCGGCCAGTCGCGGGGCGAGCGACTCGAAGTCCGCGAGAGGGAGCTCAAGGAGGTCACGACGCTTACAGGAGACACCGGTACCCAGCCCGTCCTGCTTCCGCGACCAGGTACGCACCAGAGCCACGGCCTGCAGGAAGTCGCTGCTGCTCAGTCCGTCGTCGATGCCCACCTCTAGCCGCCCGAACACGGGATGGCGGCCGGCGAGCTCCTCCTTGATGGCCCGCCAGACCTGGGGCAGCTGGTAATAGTCTCCGGTCCGCTCGCGATAGGCGCGGTCACCGGCGTAGGTCGCCGTCAGCAGCTCGAAGACGTTGAGGGGCACACCTCCCGTGTTCACCCGCTCGAAGACGGCGCAGACAGCGTCCATGGAGGTGGAGGCGGCCAGTTTGATCATGGGCACCTGGAAGGAGCGCACGGGCTCGAGGACCTGGTCCTCGAAGAGGCTCCATCGATCGAAGTGACCGTCGTCAGCCTTCTCGTACGCCCGTCGCCAGGCATTCACCTTCGCCGTGTCGAAGACGATACTCAGGGGGAAGAGTCCGGCCTCGCATTCCCCGTGGGTGGTGGTCAGGTCGTGGACAACGTCCCGGGCGAAGTTCGCGCGCAGGACCTTGTCCTCGGGTGCGGAGACGATCGCTTCGTCACGATCCGCGGGCGAGCCGATCGCCTTCTCGATGTCCACGTAGTACCAGCGCCTGACGGCGTTGCCCCGCGCATCGCTGGTCTCGACGGGACTGTCCTGGAAGAGTGCTTGGAACAGCGAGGTGAGACGTTGCTGTCCGTCGAGGAGCAACAGGTTGGGTGTCGTCTCCTCCGCCACCTGTGCGCCCGTGAGCGCGCGGGCACGGAAGGGCGAGTCACCCCCTGCCTCCAGCGTCATCACCACGCCCAAGGGGTAGTCGAGCGTCACCGTCGCAACAATGGCTCGAATTCGGTCGTCATCCCACTTCCAGTCCCGCTGGAAGTCGGGGAGTTGAAGGGATCCTGACGCGACATCCGCCAGAAGTGCCTTGAGCTTCACATTGTCGAGTCCTGCCACGTGCTCGTTCCCCACCCTCGCAGTGCTGCGCGTTCTTCACACGGGCGGCGATTAGACCAACGACGTGACATAGCGGTCAACGCGATCGGCAGTACCAGCGGCCAACTTCAGCCAACCGCAGGGCGCCGCTGGAATGGGACACTGATGACGTGAGTACCGCTGCTTCCTCCCGTCCCTCCCCGGCCAGCGCGGCCCGTCGCCGCGCGGTGATCGACGCCCTGCGTCGCGGCGCCGTCCCCGAAAGCGGGCTCGACCTCCTGGCCACTGGCCTGGACCGGTTCGATGCGGCGCTCGATGCCGAGCTCGAAGCGGTCGCCTCCGGCTCGTCGGTGTTCAAGGCCGTCCGCGGCGAGTACGGCTCGGGCAAGACCTTCTTCACCCGATGGCTGGGTGAACGGGCCAAGCGGCGGGGCTTCGCCCTGGCGGAGATCCAGATCTCCGAGACCGAGACGCCTCTCCACAAGCTGGAGACCGTCTACCGACGCCTTACCGAGCGACTGGCCACTGCAAGCTTCCCGCCGAGCGCGCTCCGGCCCGTCGTGGACGCATGGTTCTACACCCTGGAAGAGGATGCCCTCGCGGACGGCACCGATGAGGAGGACCTCGCACCGGCGGTCGAGAAGCTGCTGGGGGCGCGACTGACCGAGGTGTCGCGGCATGCCCCGTCGTTCGCCACCGCACTACGCGGATACAAGTCGGCCCTCGCCAACGGCGACGAGGCGACCGCCGCAGCCGTCCTGGCGTGGCTGGGCGGCCAGCCCCACGTGGCAGCAGCCGCCCGCCGCTCCGCCGGCGTGCGCGGCGACCTCGATCACTTCGGGGCCTTCGGCTTCCTTCAGGGCCTCCTGACCGTACTGCGCGACTCCGGGCACAATGGTCTGTTCGTCGTCCTGGACGAGGTCGAGACCCTTCAGCGTGTGCGTTCGGATGCGCGGGACAAGGCATTGAACGCCCTCCGACAGCTCATCGACGAAGTACACTCGGGCCGGTTCCCCGGCCTCTATCTCTTGATCACCGGAACTCCTGCGTTCTACGACGGACAGCAGGGGGTTCAGCGGCTCGCTCCGCTCGCGCAGCGCCTCGCCACCGACTTCACCACCGACCCGCGCTTCGACAACCCGCGTGCTGTGCAAGTCCGGCTGCCGGGCTTCACACAGGAGTCTCTGGTCGGCCTCGGAGTGACCATCCGGGACCTCTACGCGCAAGGGGCCACGTCGCCGGAGCGTGTGAAGTCGCTCGCCGACGATGCGTACATTGCCGATCTCGCCCGCGCGGTGGGTGGAGCCCTCGGGGGAAAAGTCGGCGTGGCGCCCCGGCTGTTCCTCAAGAAGCTGGTCGGTGACGTTCTGGACCGCATCGACCAGTTCGAGGAGTTCGACCCCCGGCAGCACTACCGGCTGACCGTGACGAGCAGCGAACTGACGGACGTGGAGCGCAACCACGCCGTATCCGGATCAGCCGACGACATCGACCTGGACGTCTGATGGGCGGAGACGAAGTGGGTGGGGCCGGCACGGACCCCGTCGACCGCCTCGACCCCGTCATCCTCCACCATGTCGTGAACACCCTCGGCTGGCCCGACCTCCGACCTCTCCAGAAGGCCTCGATCGATCCCCTCATGGACGGCGAGGACGCCGTGCTCCTGGCTCCCACAGCCGGCGGCAAGACCGAGGCAGCCTGCCTGCCGATCCTTTCGGCCATGTCCCGCCAGCACTGGTCCGGAACGTCTGTTCTCTACCTGTGCCCGCTCAAAGCCCTCCTCAACAACCTGGCCGTCCGCGTCGACTCCTACGCCCAGTGGCTCGGCCGCCGAGCCGCGCTGTGGCACGGCGACACCAAGGAGTCCCAGCGCAGGCGCATCCGTACGGACACACCCGACATCCTCCTCACCACTCCCGAGTCCCTCGAGGCGATGCTCATCGGGGTCAAGACCGACCACGCTCAGCTCCTGGGCGGGGTCCGGGCGGTCGTGGTGGACGAGGTGCACGCCTTCGCGGGCGACGACCGAGGCTGGCACCTGCTTGCGGTACTGGAACGTCTGGAGCAGGTCACTGGACGCCCCATCCAACGGATCGGTCTCTCTGCCACCGTCGGCAACCCTCAACAGCTCCTCACCTGGCTCCAGGGATCCGGTGCCGGCAAACGCCCCGGGCGGGTCGTCGCCCCCGGCGTCGAACTGACGCCGGCCACTGCGTCGGCCGTGGCCACCTCGCCCGTGGACCGCCGGCCGCTTGGCGAGGTAGAGCTGGACTACGTAGGGTCGCTCGAGAACGCGGCCAAACTGATCTCAGCACTGCACCGCGGCGAGAAGCGGCTGGTGTTCTGCGAGTCACGGCGACAGGTCGAGCTGCTGGGAGCCGCCCTGAGGGCACGAGAAGTGACGGTGTTCCTTTCGCACGCCTCGCTCTCGGCCGAAGAAAGAGCCCGGTCGGAACAGGCCTTCGCGGAGGCACGGGACTGCGTCATCGTCTCCACCTCCACACTGGAGCTCGGCATCGACGTGGGCGACCTGGATCGGGTCATTCAGATCGACTCGCCCTGCACAGTAGCCTCCTTCCTGCAGCGCATCGGCCGTACCGGCAGACGCTCGGGAACCACGCGCAACTGTCTGTTCCTTACAACCGGCAAGGACACCCTGCTGCAAGCAGCCGCCCTCCTGTTGCTCTGGGGCCGCGGCTGGGTCGAACCGGTGACGCCTCCTCCCGAACCTCGCCATCTCGTGGCACAACAACTCCTCGCCGCCACACTCCAACAACACCGCATCGGCGACCAGACATGGCAAGGAATGTGGAACGGACTGGCGCCGTTCGACCGATCAGCGGCTCCCGTCCTGCGGCACCTGGTGAGCGAAGGGTTCCTCGACGAGGACGGCAGCATGCTCTTCATCGGTCAAGAGGCGGAGCGACGGTTCGGCCGCCGTCACTTCATCGAGTTGACCGCCTCCTTCACCGCACCCCCTCAGTTCACAGTCCTGTCGGGTCGTACCGAGATCGGGCAAACCGACCCTTCCGTCCTGACGGAGGAGCGGCCCGGCCCACGCCGGTTGCTGCTCGGCGGACGCAGCTGGCAGGTGACGTTCATCGACTGGGGGCGCAAGCGCGCCTTCGTCGAGCCTGCTGATGGTGGCGGCGTCGCCAAATGGACCGGTGGGGGGCTCGCCGGCCTGTCATACGCGCTGACCCGTTCGATGCGCGACGTGCTTCTCGGAGCGAATCCCCCAGTCCCTCTCACTCGTCGGGCCGAGGCATGCCTGACCGAATGGCGAGAGGAGGACGCTCCCCAGATCACCGATGCCGGCTGCTCAGTGATCACCCGCGACGGCACCGATGTGCGTTGGTGGACATGGGCCGGATATCGAGCGAACGCGACACTGGCTGCCACTCTCCCTTCGATCAGCGACCCCATGCAGCGGCCGACGGACTGCTACGTGCGGCTGCGGGAGGACCTGACACCGGGCATGTGGCGAGAGGCTCGTACGGATACCGACGGCGGGAACGCGCTGGTGCTACCCGACGTCGATCACCGAGCGGTGCACGGCCTGAAGTTCTCGGCAGCGCTGCCCCAACGTCTTGCGCTGGCCACCGTTGCCGCACGGCTGGCCGACTTCGATGGGGCGCGCGCGGCCTTGCAGGAGACCGTACGGTTCCACCTCACCTCCCCCGGGTAAGACTTGGGGCCAATCCCTTGATCCACCGCCTGTTCTAGGATGACCAGGACAGACTCAGCGGCCCGACAGGCTTCCGCTCCGCATCCGCGGAACTCAGGACATGCCCCCACCCGCACGAGCTACTTCGTGCTGCCTGGGGGCGTTTTCTTGCTGTTCCGTGAGTCCGCGGCATCGTTGGCCACTCGCACCCATGTCGAGGGGAGATTGGCTCGACTCCTGACCGAGAACTTCCTGCACCAGCACCGCCACCGGCCACAGCCGGCGGAGGTCAATGCTTGGGAACGCAGCATTCCGGCACTCATCAACGTGCTCGTGGAAGCAGGGCTCGGCGAAGTCGAGATGCTGCTGGAGTACGGACTACCGCTGACAAGCAAGCGCGCTGACGTGATACTGGCCGGCGAGCATCCGGCCACTGGTGAGCCGTCGTACGTGGTGGTCGAACTGAAGCAGTGGAGCGAGGCCCACCCCGAGGCGGAGGACCCCCTGCTGTGCCGCATCGACGCCTGGGCACATCCGATCCTCAACCCGATCGAGCAGGTACGCGGCTACTGCGACTACCTGGTCTCGTTCAACGGAGCGCTGGAGCACAGTCCGGAGTCGGTCGTCGGCATCGCGTACCTGCACAACGCTCCGGAGTCCAAAGTCTCGGGCCTACGCCTTGTCACCGAGGACGACCGCGGCCGGATGTTCACCGGCGATCAGCGCGGCGCGCTGCTCGGATACTTGCGCTCGCGGCTGGCCGCGAAGCCTGGCGCCGAGGCGGCCGACGCATTGCTGCAGGCCAAGGTCCGGCCTTCGAAGCAACTGATGGCCGTCGCCGCGGCAGAAGTACGCGACCGGGAGCAGTTCGTCCTGCTCGATGAACAGAGAACCGCTTACGAGACGGTCATGGCGGCGGTGCGACGGGCTCGACGGGCCAATCACAAAGAGGTCGTCGTGGTGACCGGGGGGCCTGGCTCCGGCAAGAGCGTGATCGCCCTGTCCCTGCTGGGAGACCTCTACCGGCGCGGGGTGCCCGCTCTGCACGCCACCGGCTCTCAATCCTTCACCAAGACGATGCGCAAGATCGCGGGCACTCGCAAGCCCGAGGTTCAACGTCTCTTTCGGTATTTCAACAGCTTCATGGAGGCCGAGCCCAACGATCTCGACGTCCTGATTTGCGATGAGGCCCACCGGCTGCGCAAGACGTCCGCCAACCGCTACACGAAGGCGACGCTCCGCACGGGGCGGCCACAGATTGCGGAACTCATCGCAGCCGCTCAGGTTCCGGTCTTCCTGCTCGACCAGCACCAGGTGGTCCGTCCTGGCGAGATGGGGACGGAAGAGCAGATCCGGGAGGCAGCCGCCGCCTTGGGGCTCACATGCACCGTGGTGGAACTGGACAGCCAGTTCCGGTGCGGTGGTAGCGACGCTTACCTGCGGTGGGTCGTCGACCTGCTGGGGCTTGAAGGTCACTCCCCCACCGCATGGGAGCCGGACGACAAAGTACGGCTGCTGACCGTCGACACCCCACAGCAGCTGGAAGACTTCCTGGTCGCTCAACGGGAACAGGGGTACGGCGCCCGCATCTCCGCGGGCTACTGCTGGAAATGGACGACGAAGATCACCTCCAGCATGAACGCACTGCCCGCCGACGTGGTCATCGGCGACTGGGCAAGGCCGTGGAACCTCTACGGTGACCGGGCTCTGCTCGGCGCACCGCCGGCGCCGCTGTGGGCCACCGACCCCGAGGGGTTCGGACAGGTCGGATGCGTCTATACCGCGCAGGGCTTCGAGTACGACTGGTCGGGTGTCATCATCGGCCCGGACCTCGTCTGGCGCACCGACCGCTGGGTGGTGGACCGCACTGCGTCGAAGGACCCGTCCTTCACGAAGGCAACATCGGACGACGACGTGGATCGCCTCGTGCGCAACACCTACAAGGTGCTTCTCACCCGGGGCATGATCGGGACGGTCGTCTACTCGACGGATCCCGAGACCCGCGAGAAGCTAGGCTCTCTCATCCCTCCGACGCCTTGAGTCCCGACCGCATCCGAAGCCGAGGAACCTGGGGAGCATCCGTCCCTGGAGCTTTCGAGAACACCCACGCGCAAGACCGATGCGCCAGATAGCATGATCACGCTGCGCACCTTCCCGGAGGGTACGAGGCAAGGGTCGCTGTGCATGCCCCAATGACCCGTGAGCGACGAGTGGTTGTGCCCGTCGTGTGGTGACACACGGCGTGAGCGTGGATGCCCGCAGGGCGTCCCCCTGCCATTCCGATCTCACTGCATTGGAGCGGCCATGACCTCGGTCGAGTACAAGCCTGCGCGTCGTGAACGGATCCGCGAGATCCTGATCGAGATCGCTGTCGGAGTCGTCACCAATCTTCTGGTGACGGCACTGCTTTCGATCGCGGGTCTGCTCTTCTAGAGCGGGCGAGTGGCGGGCCCGGTGAGCCCGCCACTCACATCTGACGCGACCATCCAACTCAGAAGAGGGTCAGGTCGGAACCCTTCTTCTTGCGTGACTTCCGCCGATTCTTGCCGCGACTTCCCCTACCAGGCCGGGGCATGTTCGGCTTGCGGGCCTCCGCCGGCAGGTTCTCCCACGTGGGCCGCAGCGCGTGGATCTCGACGGGCCCGACGAGCTCTTTGAGGTAGGTCCGGGTCTCCTCGTCCGTGGAATACAGCACCGTCGCCCTGCTCGCCCGGGTCATCAGAACGTGATATGCGTGCCGGACGAGCCGGGCGAATTCCTCGTCGTCGACACTGCCCGCCTTCACCTTCGGGTCGAAGGAGCCCGGCCGGTCCACGCGCTTGATGTCGGAGCCCTCCTCCTTGCGGTCCTTACCCCGGCGGAACACCCACTGCCCGTCCCTGCGCACCATGTCCTCTCCCATGATGACGCCGCACCAGTCCCATTCGAGGCCCTGAGCCGTGTACACACATCCGATCTGGCCGAGCCCGTTCTCATGCACGGACCAGATCTTGGACGGGGGTACGGAATCGGCGCAAAAGCTATCGCTGTCCGCGTTCCACGGCCGGTGCCAGCCACCGATGCGCACATCGGCCTCCAGCCTCTTGTCCTTGCCGAGCGGCTTCGTCCAAGGCCAGCAATAGCCGGCGACCATCCGCGCGGAAGCCCCGGCAAGGGCTTCGGTACGGATGATCCCCTCCAGTTCCTCGGGAGTATCTGCCACCTCGACGTGCATCAAGCCGTCCGGGCACCAGCGCTCGGCCTTTTCGTCGTTCACGCCGAGCACGGCGCGTACCCAACGGGGGTAGGCATCGCTCCCTCCACAGCGGAACTGTTCCCGGAGTCCCATCTCAATGAGGTGGGCATCGTGCCGTGCGGCCGCTTCCTTGATCAGGCTGGCGGTGCCGACCTCGTTCGGCCTGACGGACTGTCCTTCGTCCATGAGGAACACAGTGAGTCGCGATGCCGCGAGAAGCTCATCCACCTGCGGCCCCGTGCCCTGGTCCTCGGGCTTCCAGAATCTGTTCGTGGACCTGTCTCGAAGGCGGTGTGCCTCATCGCAGATCAGCACGTCCAGAGGTGGTTCTGGCGCTTTGACGAAGTTGCTGAAGTAGGTGAACGTCTCCTTGAAGGCCCGGTCCCCGTATCCGACGTGCTCTTGCAGAGCACCGTTGAACGCCCTGCTCCCACTGGCGTAGTTGACCGTGCGGCCTTGCGCCTCCAGCTCAGCCTTGATCTGCAGTCCGATCGCACTCTTCCCGGTGCCGGCACCGCCGGTCACCAGAAAGATCACCCGACGTTCGTCCGGGATCAAGGCCGGCGTATTCGGATCCGGCAGAACCTTGGCCGCAGTCTCCAGGACTTGGTCGGCCACGTCCTTCTGGCGCCCCCGCAGGGTGAACACGGAGTCGGCGCCGTGGGAGCAGATCATTGCGTCGAGCAACCGCGTGTTACGCAAACCCATGTTCGCAAGCATCTTCTCGGCCTCTGAGTCCGCGCCATCAACAGCGAAGTACTTGCGGAGGTCCTGCAGCAAAGCAGGGCGCCGATCACGGGTGTAGACGTGGGCATAAGCACCCGTCGGCGCGTCCACCTCGATCAGCGGGCGCACCGACTCTTCCGTGGCATTGTGCAGGTAGGCGAAACCTCCGCACTCGAACTCGGCCTTCCGAAACGGGCCTCGTTCGCTCGTGAACGCCTGGTAGTACGAGCGCAGTTGCAGTGCCGGATGCTGCTTCACCTCATCCATGGCCGGCACATACAGCAGGTCTGCCGTGGCCCGCTCCACCCTCGTGACCATCGACCACCGCTTCAGCTCAACCAGCTGCACGGACGGCACGCCGCTTTCCGGGTGGCGACCCACCAGAACGACATCAATGAGGCGTGCGTTCTCCGAACGGATCACCTCGTCGACCGTGGCAGCACATTCGACAACCATCTCCACGTTGCCACGTTCTGCAGCGACCAGATCGTTCGCCAGGCTCACCAGGCTCTCCGCCCAGGCTGAACGTTCTGACAACGAAGCATCCGCGCCCCTGAAGTGCCGCCATCGAGCGGCGAGGTGCGGCACCATCCGACGCCGCGCATTCAGATTGAGCAGGTCCTCCGCCGACAACTTGAGCAGGAGCATGGACACGAGGTGGTTCCCCCAGGGCACGAGTGACTCGTGCGGGTGGGGGCATGTCCTTGGCAGGAAGCCCGTCGGGCCGCAATCGGTTGAAGTGATCCTAGGTAAGAGCTGTCGGACCGCCTACGCTGCCACGACGGTCGGCTGGAACTTAGGCGATCATGGCTGAATCAGTCGGTCCGCCTCCGAGTGTGCGGCCAGCCTGGCGTCTGCCTCGGGGTGCTCCTACCACCGGGGACACCAGGTCCCGGAGGTGACGTTCAGGCGTCGCCTGATCGTCGGCGCCAGAAACTCCGAGACGAAGGCGGGTTCGGACTAGATGATCGATTCCAAGGGGTCAGTGGTCATAGGCGGTCAGCGAGCGGAGGACGTGCTGTCCGGTGTGGTCGTTGTGCCAGATCGCGGCGGTCAGCGCGAGGATTCGCTGCATGACGCGGGCGACGACACCACCGGGTGTGCGCCCTCGGTGCTGTTCGAGGTCGAGTTGGCCCTTGAAGGTCTCGTTGACCGACTCGATGACCTGCCGCAACCGGTTTGAACAGGGGAGCTCCGGGCCGTTCCGGCTCGCCCTTGCGGGTCGGCCGCAGCAGCCGGATGTCCTGTTCGGCGAGCTCGTCTTCGAAGCCCCGGCCGAAGTAGTTCTTGTCGCCGATCAGGGTTTGGGCAGGACGCAAGGCGACGAGGCTGGGTTCGGCGGCCAGGAGGTCCAGCAGGGTCTCGCGCTCGTCGGCCTTGGCCCCGGTCAGAGCGAAGGCGACGGGCAGGCCCTGGAGGGTGCACACCAGATGCAGCCGCAGGCCCCAGAAGAAGCGGGTGTGACTGGCGCAGTACCCGTACTCGGCCCATCCGGCCAGCTCGGAGCGCTTGATGGTCTCGCGTGAGCGGCCGCATTCCACCGGAGTGGAGTCCACGATCCAGACATCGTCGCTCCACACCGAGGTTTCGGTGGCCAGTAGCCG